>CALFUE010000206.1 GCA_937916345.1 uncultured bacterium | reverse complement strand
GGTTGCAGACAAGGTGACTATAGATTCTCTTTCCTATGGCGATGGCGCAACGGCAGTGCACTGGGAATGTGACGGCGGCACGGAATACGATATGTCCGAGGGAGACAAATCCGAAATCGGTACCGCCATCACCCTTTTCTTAAACGAGGACTGCCTCGAATTTGCCAACGAATATCGCGCAAGAGAGGTATTAAAGAAATACTGCTCTTTCCTGCCTACCGAGATCTACCTCGTAAAGGCAAACGCCGAGGAGGAGACGGAGATCATCGACGCAGCCGAAAGGCGTGACACCGATATCGTGAGGGAGGAGATCCACGAGGAGGCTAAGTATGAGGAAAAGGAGAAGGAGGACGGTACAAAGGAGCAGGTCGAGGTCTCTCCCGCAAAGGACAAGCTGAAGATCGTGAAGCGCCCTGTGCCGCTGAATGACACTAATCCCCTGTGGATGAAGGATCCGAAGGATTGTACCGATGAGGAGTACAAGGAATTTTACAGAAATGTGTTCAACGATTTCAAGGAGCCTCTCTTCTGGATACACTTAAAGATGGATTATCCCTTCAATCTCAAGGGAATCCTCTATTTTCCGAAGATCAACACGGAGTACGATTCCATCGAGGGAACCATCAAGCTCTACAACAACCAGGTCTTTATCGCGGACAACATCAAGGAAGTGATACCGGAGTTTCTGATGCTCCTGAAGGGCGTTATCGACTGCCCGGATCTGCCGCTTAATGTATCCCGCTCCGCCCTGCAGAACGACGGCTTCGTAACCAAGATCTCCGAGTACATCACAAAGAAGGTGGCTGAGAAGCTCATCGGTATGTGCAAGACCGACAAGGAGAACTACGACAAATACTGGGATGATATTTCTCCCTTTATCAAGTACGGCTGCCTGAAGGATGAGAAGTTCTGCGACAAGATGAATGATTACATCCTCTTCAAGAACCTGGATGACGAGTATGTCACTCTGCCCGAGCTCCTCGTGAAGGAAGAGGAGAAAAAGGAAGATGCTGAGGGCGAAGATGAAGAGGCGAAAGCCGCTGATTCCGAAAACAAAGATGAGGACAGCGCCGCCGATCAGGAAGAAGAGGACAAGGATCCCAGAAAGAGCGTCTACTATGTCACCGATGTGAAGGCTCAGGGTCAGTACATCGCCATGTTTAAGGAGCAGGGCATGCAGGCCGTGATTCTCGACAAGACCATCGACACTTCCTTTATCTCCCAGCTGGAGCAGAGGAATCAGAATTACAAATTCCTGCGCATCGACGCCGATGTGACGGATTCGCTCACCGAGGAAGGCGGCGAGGAAGAGCTGAAGGAGAGTGCTGATAAGCTTCAGGAGATCTTTAAGAAGGCTCTGGACGACGAGAAACTCAAGGTCAGCGCCAGAAGGCTCAAGAATGAGTCGGTTGCCTCAATGCTCACGGTTTCCGAGGAAGGCCGCAGGATGGCCGACATGATGAAGATGTATTCTTTTGGTAATAATGCCATGGATATGTCCATGTACAGGGATGCAACTTTGGTATTGAATATTAATAATCCTTTGGTAAAATACATTATGGAAAATACCGAAGGAGAATACACCTCAGATTTCTGCCGGCAGCTCTACGATATGGCCTGCATGGCAAATGAGCCCCTTTCTCCCGAGGCGATGACTGAGTTCATGAAACGCTCAAACAAGATCATGATGATCCTGGCTGAGAAATAGCATCGAGATGCAGAGGAGTAATATAATCATGAAAAACAAGAGGATCGCGCTTTTGTGTGCCGCGTTTACGGCCGGAGTTACCGTGTCCGCCTGCGGAAATTCGGTAAACACCGAGGAGCTGCCCGAGCCGGAATGGACGGGCGAGTACAATTACGAGGATGATATCGTCACCTATACAGCTTATGATACGCTGGAGGCGTCCTACAGGGGAACCAATTCCACCGGTATGCTTATCGAAAATGAGGCAGCGGTAGAAGCCGCAAAGGTAGAAGTTTCCAAGAAATCCTCCAACAGCTCCATCAGGACGCTGAACGATCTCTACGGGCTCGGCTCCGCAATACTGGTCAAAAATGGATCCTTTACCGCAGAGGGCTCCGGAGGAAAGATCGAGACTGACGCTTCCGGCGCCGCTGCCATCTACGTCTATGAGAGTGGTTCAGTCTCCGTGACGGATACTGAGATCGACACAGTGGGCATCTATTCTCCGGCGCTGCAGCTGAGAACCGCAGAGGGTAACCCTGATGCGTATCTTGAGCATGCCCTGATATATACTTCCGGCAGGGTTTCTCCCGGTATAAAGACAGTGGGAGATGTGGGCGTGAATGTTAAGGATTCTTATATACAGACCTCCGCAAAGAGCTCGCCTGCTATTATAGCTTCAGGTAATTTGCAGGCTGATTCCACTACCGCTGTCGCGAAGGGCTCAGAGGTGCTTCAGGTAGAGGGTGAGAGCGTCGCATGGCTCGAAGAAATGACATTGAGCGCAAGACAGAAAGGAAGCAACCCGGAGGGTTTCAATTACGGAATTCTGCTCTATAGCGAGGACGAGAAGGCCGATCCCGAAGTTCAGTCCACTGAGCTGGATCTGGTGAAATCCGATTATACGAATGAGAGGGGCAATGCCTTTTATGTCACCAATACCGAGGCGTGGCTGAACATAGATTCGACCAGTATCACAAGTGTGGACGGCATCGGAGCCAGGTCTTTGGCTTCTGATACTGATGATACGGAGGGAACAGAGGATACAGAGGCTTCAGGTGAGACAGCGAAGGAGACGACATCAGATACTGATACGGATTCCGGTGATGAGGCTGATGCCGGAACTGATGCCTGCTTCATAAGAGTGTCCGGGAATGACAGCGGCTGGGGCGAAACCGGCAGTAATGGCGGAAGCCTCAAGGTCAATTACTCCGAGATAGATGTAAACGGAAATGTCGTGGTTGACGCCATAAGTACGCTGGAACTCTATATTTATAACGGCTCGATATGGACGGGAACCATTCTGACAGACAACAGTCTCTCGGGCGGTGTCGATGGAGACGGGGATGTGACAGTGAGCCTGTCAGCCGGAAGCACATGGACTGTGACAAATGATTGTACCCTGGACAGATTTTGCGGGGCGGGAGAGCTGGTGGATGCCGATGGGCGCACGGTTTCCCTCGTAGGCACCGACGGAACCGTATATATCTCAGGCGACAGCCCCATCACCGTAACCACCGGGAGCTATGATGTAAACGATTTGTTTTGATAAAAAAATCCTTGCATTTATAAAAAAATACTGATATAATTGCATGGTTGTGTGCGTTAGCACGAGTATACAGGGTGGTCCGCTGACCGACGCGCAGAGGGTTTATGAACATCCGGTGGAAATAGAGGAGGTTAGTTATGAACAGCGCAGAGATCATTTCACAAATCGAAAAAGATGAATTAAAGAGCGAAGTACCTGAATTTCATGTGGGAGACACTGTCCGCGTACACGGAAAGATTGTCGAGGGCGGAAAAGAGAGAATCCAGGTATTCGAAGGCACAGTATTGAAGCGCCAGGGTTCTTCAAACCGTGAGACATTCACCGTGAGAAAACTTTCAAACGGCGTCGGCGTAGAGAAGACATGGCCCCTTCACTCACCCAATGTTGACAAAATCGAAGTGATCCGCAGAGGAAAGGTGAGAAGAGCAAAGCTCAACTACCTGAGAGGCCGCATTGGAAAGGCCGCAAAGGTGAAAGAGCTCGTCAGATGATCAATATCGCATTAAAGGAAGCCGGCGCAAGTCGGCTTCGTTTTCTATGTATCGAATCCTATGAAGAGAAAAAAAGGACTCAGCTTTGCGGAGCCTAAGAAAAAACTTGATATCCCGTTTCTGAAAGGAAGACTCTTTTTTGTTATAGAGCTGTTTTTTGTGGTGGCTGCGGCCTATGTGTTTGTGGTGGCCTTCGGAACCCAGATCGTAGCCATAGGAAACAGCATGGCGCCCCAGATAGAGGACGGTGATGTGCTGCTCTGTGACAAGTTTATATATATATTGAAAAAACCCTCAATGGATGATGTCATCGCCTTTTATCCAAACGGAAACAGAAAAACCCACCTCCATGTGAAGCGCGTCATAGGAGTGCCCGGGGATGAGGTGTGGATCACAGGAGGTGTCTGCTATGTCAACGGCGAGGCATACAACGGACGATATATCAATACGACCATAGAGGACGCGGGGCTTGCCGCGGATCCCATAACCCTGGGCGAGGATCAGTATTTCGTGCTGTCGGATCATACCTCCGGCAGCGAGGACAGCAGGTTTTCCAGTATCGGCTTCGTCAGCCTCGACAGCATTTATGGAAAGGTGTGGATGAAATATTCCGATATTTCCTCCATTGGACTGGTAAGGTGAAAAATGGATATACAGTGGTACCCGGGACACATGAAAAAGGCTTTCCGCCAGATGCAGGAAGACCTCTCTTTGATAGACATCGTCATAGAAGTCTGCGACGCGAGAATACCCCGCTCCAGCAGAAATCCGGACATAGAATCCCTGGCAAAGAACAAGGGGCGGATAATCCTTCTGTCCAAATCGGATCTTGCGGATGAGAAAAAGACTGCCCTGTGGCTCTCTTATTTCAAGGAGCAGGGTACATACGCCATTGCTTCCGACATGCGGACAAATAATTTTATAAAACAGCTGAATTCGGCTATTGATGAGACTGCAAAGGAAAAGAGAGAACGTGACAGGAAAAGAGGCATCAAGAATCGCCCGGTGAGAGCCATGGTGTGCGGGATCCCGAATTCCGGCAAGTCCACATTCATCAATTCCTATGTAAAAAAGGCAGCGGCAAAGACGGGCAACAAGCCCGGCGTCACCAAAGGAAAACAGTGGATACATCTGGCGGCAGGAGTGGATCTGTTAGATACCCCCGGCATTCTGTACCCCAAATTTGACGACCGTGTCACGGGAGTAAACCTGGCGCTCTGCGGAAGTGTAAATGACAATATATTAAATATCCATGAGCTGTCGGCCGAGCTTGTCAGAAGGCTGCTCCCGGAGTATGAGTCAGAGCTTCGCGAAAAATATTTGCTTACAGCCACGGATGTATATGATATCATAAGAGAGATAGCCGAGAACAGAAAACTGTTAAAAAGCGGAGGAGTTCCCGATGAGGAGGCTGCGGCAAGGCTTTTGACAGATGACTTCAGAAAGGCAGGGCTGGGGCGCATCAGCCTTGAAACTCCATGAAAACAAAAAAAAGACCTGATATCATAGGACTGATCCTTTACATCGTGATCTTTCTCGTGATATTGTTCCTGCTGAATACCTATGTGACCGGACAGTTTCAGGTGAGCGGCGTATCCATGGAGCCCGCCCTCTTTGATAAAGACCTGCTGGTGTTGGACAAGCTCTCAGTGGGAACGGGAAACATAGAGAGAGGAGATATTGTGATCTTCCGGTATCTCTACGACAACGATGTTCACTATGTAAAGAGAGTGATAGGGCTTCCGGGAGAGACGGTGCAGATTAAGGACGGACTGATTTACATCGACGGGGAAGTGCTGCCGCAGCAGTATTCCGGGGAAGTGATCAGTGATGCCGGGATTGCGGGGAAGCCTATGATACTTTCCGGCGAGGAGTACTTCGTGCTGGGTGATAACCGAAACAATTCCATAGATTCGAGGAGTGCGGATGTGGGCGCTGTGAAGAAAGCAGACATAGTAGGGAAGGTGGCATTTCGGCTGCTTCCTCTTGAACGGTTCGGGGGAGTGGACTGATGGCGCGAAAGCTTGACATAGAGGCAGAGACGAGACGATTGTATGAGCTCTCGGCTTATGAGAGAGAGTACAGAGATAAAGGTATGATTTGCGGCATCGACGAAGTGGGCAGAGGTCCGCTTGCGGGTCCGGTGACGGCCTGTGCGGTCATCTTGCCGAAGGATTGCAAGCTGTTATATTTAAACGATTCCAAGCAGCTGACACCGGCCAAGAGAGAAGAACTCTATGACGAGATTCTGGCTTCGGC
>CALFUE010000205.1 GCA_937916345.1 uncultured bacterium | reverse complement strand
CCGCATCCGAATCTTCCTTTGCGGGTGTGTCCGACTTTCCGATGGTGTCAGCATTTGCAAAATAAATCTCCTCCGGCATAAAGGAACAGTATTTGTTGATGACTTCTTTCACCCGGTATTCGTTGCTGAACTCATAGCAGTCCTCATTCAGATAAAGCGTCACTTCCGTTCCGACATTTTCCTTGTCGGAATCGCTCATTTCAAACTCCGTACCACCGTCGCACTCCCAATGGGCGGGAACTGCTCCCTCCTTGTATGAGAGAGTGTCAATGTGAACCTCATCCGCTACCATGAAAGCAGAGTAAAAGCCCAGTCCGAAATGACCGATAATCTGGTCGTCACTGGCTTTGTCCTTGTACTTGTTGATGAAATCGGTTGCTCCTGAAAAGGCGATGCGGTTGATATACTCCTCGATCTCGTCGGAAGTCATTCCGAGACCGTTGTCGCTGATCTTTATGCACTTTTCCTTGTCGTTTATCTCTACGGTAATCTTTGCCTTGTAATCGGCGGGCAGAGAATACTCGCCCATCATGTCAAGCTTCTTCAGCTTTGTGATGGCATCGCAGCCATTTGAGACCAGCTCCCTGTAAAAAATGTCCTGATCGGAGTACAACCATTTCTTGATTATAGGAAAAATGTTGTCGCTGTCGATTGATAAATTACCATGTATCTCACTCATTATCGTTTTCCTCCTTTGGTGTTTTTTATAACAATAATGAGTGTACCCCCAAAAAATGACAATGTCAAGAAAAATTTAGCACTCGTTATTAACGAGTGCTAACAAATTTCTTGTCAAAAGTCTCGAAGAGGCTTCCGGTCTTTATTCCGGTAAGATCCTCGGATGTGACAGAATCCCATAGCGCAATATTGAACTCGGTCTCCACATTGTCCTCAAACAGATCATAGATATTGTTGAAGGCATCAGTCCTGCGCTTTCTCACGATATTATCCTTGTTCTGGTTCGAGAGCTCTTCGTTGTATTTGTTTATGCAGTATATGAAGTACCAGCCTTCATCGCCCTTGATCCTGTCGGTATGCTCGCCGTTTTCGAGGGAATAGGCTGCTTCCTCCACATCCTCGGGAAACAGCCCTCTGTACATATCCACCTCGATGGAGCGGTACTCATTATAATTTGCGGCAAGCGCCCCGAAATCCGAGCCGCCTTTCAGCTCCTCGTCCACCAGAGCTGCCGTGTCGGCGCTCTCGGTGTAGATCACCATCACCTCCATAACACGGCTCTCATCATTGCTCACCTCGAAGCTCACATCCCTCGTCAGCTCCTCGTAGACCATGTCAGAGACCGCCAGCTGCCTGTATATCTCCGTCACATCATCCTTTGTAATGCCCGTGATCTCCACATCCGAGACATCCAGAGCGTCATAATATTCCTCTGCAGTCCTCTCCACTGTGGACATCACCGACTCCGGAAGCTCGATCTCGTACTCCTTTGCCAGCGCGTTCATGGACAGGATCTTGATCCAGTGAGACACTGTTATATCTCTCACATAGTTGCTTAATTCAGCCTTTGCTGTCTCATTTTCCGTTCCCCACATATCCAGTGAATAGGCGTTTCCGTATCGGTTGCGATTGTTGCCCAGCAATAGCCGCATCTGCGCGGAATTGCACTCTTCATCCCCCACCGACAACACTATGTCCGCAGGCATCTCTGTCACAAATTCTATTTTTTCGTGAGTTCCGCTGCAGCCGCTCAAAACTGTCATGGCACATATAATTCCAAGAGCAGGCACAATTCTTGCAATATTTCTCATCATCCCTCCACAAACAGATATCTGCCGTCGGAAACCTCAAACACCTCGGCCTCGTCAATAACATCCTCCTCCGGGACCCCCGTGACATCATAGCCCAGTCTGTCCATGTACTCCAGCAGCTTCTTTACATCATCAAACACCGCGGCGTCCACCCCGGCAAGGTATTCCTCCGCCTCCTCATAAGTCTCTGCCACAGGCTCCCTGAACAGCTTTGACTGCTGCTCCAAAAATGCATTTATCACCGCTTCATCATACTTCATAGTTCGATCACCTCATTCAGACAAAATGAATAAATATATTTCCCGGTAACCTCTCTGCCCAAGAATGCGCCAAGTGCTCTCGCGTAAAGATCCAGCTGGGATCTGTAGCGATCAACAAGCACACCACTATTATCCACACGGTCACTCTTGTAGTCAAGCAAAACTACAGCGTCACCCGATGTAAACCAGGCGTCGATGACTCCCTGAACCATAACATCTTCTTTAGAACCGCTGTCAGGATAGACCTCCTCCGCCGGAACAGTCATGGTGAATGGCTGCTCTCTCCTTAATTTCCCCTCTTCATAAGCGCTTTTCACCCGGCTTCCCAGAGGAGTTTTTAAGAATTTTTCGATCAGCTCAGGATTCACGGCTTCCTCGATAAATCCCCTGTCCTTCAGATCCGTGATCTGGGAAGCGACATCCGTCCCGTCGAACCTCAGGTGCTGCATAACGAGGTGTATGGCGCTGCCGTAGCCTGCGCCGGTCTGCCGTTTTTCTTCTGTCCTCGCGAAATCAGGCACATAAACCTCCCTCTCCGGTGGAAACATCCGGAAAGCTGCCTCATCTGCCTCCCTGTGTTTAAGCTCACTGACGGAGACCTTTGGCGGCAGCGATATATCAGTGCTGAAGGGATAGCTGTGATCGAGCCTTCCTCTTATAGTTTTTTCCATTGCTTCATCCGACAATTCCCGAAGAGCGAATACTCTGGCTGCATCAAACAGAGCCTTTGCCTCAACCTCGTCCTTTGTCTTTTCAATCTCCGAGGGCAGTATCGTTCGTATCACGAAATCATTTCCTGCCTCAAGAGCCACCGGATAGATACCTTCCAGAAAGGAATTCATCTTTTTTCTGAAAATATAACCGCCTCCGTTGTAGGCCGACTCAAATCTCTCCAGATCGCGGGATGTGGTCACGCCAACCATTATAAGCTTTCTGATTCCTCGAGTCAGCGCCACATAGAGAAGTCTCATCTTTTCGGCGGTGAGCTGATCGTTCTTTTTTTCCGTGAGGGCATTGTACATCAGCGTTTTCACCTTCAGGTGCTTCTCACGGAATACCGCCGGAATTGCGGCTCCGTAGTCCGGATCTATCAATATTTTGCTGTCGCCGTTTATCCGAAGCTGCTTGTGGAGCCCGGCAAGTATCACTACCGGAAATTCCAGCCCCTTGCTCTTGTGTATGGTCATTACGCTTACGGCATCCTCGTTTCCGCTGCCCCCGGCCTGTGATGAGTCAAGCTCCCGCTCAGCCAGCTTTTCCATGTACCGAACGAACTCATGCAGGGTACGCTTTCCAGTGCCCTCAAAGTCGTGAGCCTTGGAAATCAGGAGCTCAATATTTGCCATACGCCTGTCCCCTCCGGGTCTCATCATCACATACTCAGGGTAGTGAGTCTCCTTCAGGATCATATTCAGAAGCTTATCTATTTCCATATCCACCGCCAGCTCCCTGTAGCGCTCTATTGTGGAAATAAAATCTCCAAGGCGTGTTGAAAATTCATTCTCTGTCTCCGATACCCCGCGGATCCTGTCATAGAAGCTCTCCTCCTTTTCGGCAGAATACAGCTTTATCACTGCCAGCTCCTCCTCCGTGAAATCAAAAAAAGGGGAGAGCATAAGGCCGACAAGGTCTATATCTACTCTTGGGTTGCATAACACCCTCAAAAAAGTGGATATGGCTTTTATCTCCACGGTGTCAAAGTAGCCCGTATCCTTGCTCAATACCGCAGGGATCCCCTCCGAAGCGAAGGTCTCCGTCAGGGCGGACGATATATATTTCGTACTGGAGAAAAGTACGGCTATGTCGCGATATGGCGTACCGCCTTCCGCAAGCTCCTTTATCCTCTCCGCGATGATTGCCGCCTCAAAATCATCCTTGTCTTCCTCTTCTTCCCCCTCTTCACCGCGCAGCCCTAAGACCAGCTCAGATTTATTCTCATCTGAAAAATCATTTTCCCTGTCCTTATCCCTGTATTTCAGTGACTGGCTGCTGTCGTACGCAATACCGCCGAAATCTCTTTTCATCAGCCTGCTGAAAATGAAATTTACATCCCTTATCACATTCTGGTCTGATCTGAAATTTGTATCCAGCAGCATCAGGGCATTCTCTCCGTCTTCCCCCTCTTTCTCAAAACGGGCGGCCTTCTCCATAAAGATCTCAGGTCTCGCCTGGCGGAAGGCGTAAATGCTCTGCTTTACATCTCCCACCATAAACAGGCGTGTATTTTTTCCCCCCGCCAGAAGCAGGGCGCTTAAAAGCATCTCCTGCACATAGTTCGTGTCCTGATATTCGTCTGTCATTATCTCGCTGAATCTTCCCGCCAGATCATAGGCAGGCTGCTTAGGCTCACCGGTCTTTATGTCGCAGACTATCTCCAGCGCGAAATGCGCGATGTCCGAAAACCCGAAAATACGGCGTTCCTTCTTCTCTTCCAGAAATCTGTCGTAGAAATCCAGCGTCAGCTCTGACAGAATCTTTGCATTCTCCGAAGCTTTTTTTAAGAGCCCCAGGGTTTTCTCTTCGTCTGCGGAAAAGCTCTTTTTTCTCAGAGCCTCCAAGGACAATTTCACCTTTTGCCGGCGTTCCCGTATCCTGTCGATAGCTTCAGCATCATCCTTGTATTTTTTCTTTATATTTCTGTCAAATGTCGAAAATTTCAGATCGCTGAGCGCTGCTCTGAAGCTATCGTAATCATCCGCGCTTAATATTCCCTCTGCGAGGCCGATATCATTCTGTATTATTTGGGAAGCCTCCGGGACACAGAGCATATCGAAATCATCCCGTACACCTTCCAGATCCCTGATCAGATTTTTTACAATATTTTTTGCGTTTTCAAAGAACGCCTTAAACCAGGGAGCATCAGCCAGGGAATCGTAACAGTACTGCTTATAGATCTCACCGATATATCCCCTGGGATCAGGATAACTGTCCGAAAAGGCGCAGAGATTTTTTACCATCTCCCTGACATTGTCATCTCCGGACGTCCTTCCAAAGGCGGTGACGAGATTTTCAAAGTCGGGATTGCCCGATGCGTAATATTTCCCCATCACCTGATCCAACACCTCATCGCGGATCAGCTGCAGTTGACTGTCGTCGCCAATGGAAAAGCCGGGGGTGAGATCGATGTCCTGAAAATAATTGTTCACTATGTAGCCGCAAAAGCTGTCTGTCGTGGATATGATGGCGCAGGAGATGAGAGACAGCTGCCGGATTAGTTTTTTATCGGCGGGGTTCTCCTTTAATCTTTCATTGAGTGCAGCGGCGATCCTCTCCTTCATCTCAGCAGCGGCAGCCCTGGTAAAGGTGATCACCAGGATATTATCGATGTCTGTATCCCTGTCGCCGTCCATGATCAGGGATATTATTCTCTCGGTCAGTACCGCGGTCTTTCCGCTTCCCGCGGCGGCAGATACCAGGAGATTCTTTCCCCTCTCATCTATTATTTTTTTCTGGGCTGTGGTCCAGCTTTTTTTCATAAAATACCTTTCCTCATCTGTTCCAGGACTGTCTCGTCGTCAATTTTCTTAAACCTTCTGTACTTATCATCCCCATCGGGGTCAAACATACAGACAGCGGCGTACTCGCAATACCCGCACTCTGTTCTTTCTTTTTGTCTTTGAATGGGACGGGGCGAAAAATCTCCGTTCCATATCTCGTCAGCTGTCTTTTGCACCCTTTTTTCGACGTATTTCAGCATCAGATTCATTTCATCAGTCGTAAGTTTGTTTGAATCGCGCTTCTTTTTGAATACATGATCTTCCTCATCATGTTCCATGGCTCCAATAACTGATTCGTCGGTATTGTAGGCACCGCTCATGGCGAGGACTTTTCTCTGCTCCAGGCGGGCGCTGTATTCATCCAGTTCAATATCAGCCGAAATCATCGGGTCATCCATCCTGTAATAAAAAAGTCCCGCGGGAATTAAAGTCTCTCCCCTGTCCTTATACAGCTTTCCGGCCTCCATCAGATAAACGGGGAGCTGCAGAGAGATACCGTTATATATATCAGAGAGAGTGATCTCCCTGGTGCCGGTCTTGTAATCTATCACCCGAAGCATCAGCCTCCCGTCGGCCGGGCAGATATCGATCCTGTCTATGGTGCCCGAAAGGATCAGCCTGCCTTCCTCACTCTCATAGGTTTCTGAAAATTTCTTCTCGACCTCCGCGATGGAAAAATCACCGCAGGAGAGCTGATGCAGTGCGCTCTCCGCCGCTGTCTCATAAGTCTTTCTCATCAGGGAGTAGAAGAATGCCGCCTCAGGTTCCTCAAAGAATCCCCTCTCCTCAAATTCCTTTCCTGCCGTATCAAAGGATTCCAGTATATCGGCGGTTCCTATCTCTGCCCCGGGTGACGCCATTATGCGTCTCCCAAGGTTTTCCATGGCACTGTGGAACAGATTGCCATAATCGGTATTCTTAAAAACAGCAGTCTCCCTCTCCCTCAGGCGCAGCACATATTTGAAATAAAATTTGCAGGCGCAGGACGCGTATGTCTCAAGATTTGAGACACTGCCCCTCAGGCTTCCGGAGAACAGCCTGATCAAGAGCTGCTTTGAAAGCCTGCGGCAATCCTTAGACAGGAAATTTTTCTCCGCCGCCAGCTCAACACACCTTTTATTTTCATCATCGCTCAAAAGTACATTCAAAGCCGTGGCAAAGTAAATCCTCTCCTCCTCATTCAGGCCCGGCGCATCGCGAAAGCCAAAGCATACATAGCGGCGCAGATCCGCGATATCCGCAATGCCGGAAAGCCCCTGCTCTCCCACGAATACATCGCTTAAGCCCATATCAGATATTATATAGGATCTCTTTGCCGCAGAACCGTCTGAATTCCTCAGGCTGTATGAGATGTATAATTTTTCCTTCGGCCGACAGAATGCATTATACAAATAAAATCTGGAGGTGAGTGTCTTTTCCCTGTCCGTGGGGGCTATAGCCAACCCTCCCGCAAGGATCGCTGTCCGCTCTGCCTGAGAGAATAGTCCTCCGGAATTAAATACCTGCGGAATAGCGCCTGCCGACGCGCCAAGTACCATCAGCACCTTCACCTCCGGGGCGCGGGAGCGGGTCATATCACCGTACATCACCTGATCCAGAGATGTTGGAATACTGCCCACCGAGATGGATTCCAGACCTGAGCAGAGTATATCCGCGTATTCCTCGAAACTCACCTTTTCCGTTCCAAGATGAAGGAGCATTTTTTCGAAAAGCTTCATCAGAGCTTCCCAGACAGACCTGTAATCCTGCGCCCTTCTGACATCACCCGACGCTTCAAGCCTGTCCGCCCTCGCGCTTAAGTTTTTATCTGTGTGCAGCTCGAGAAGGCAGGTATAGAGGGCACGGGTGCGCTCTTCCACGGTGTCCGCATCGTCTGCCGACACCATATCAAGCGGTCCAAGAATACACTCCTTCAGTGCGGAAAACCTGTCATTCTCCCATTTCCTGCGCCACTTGTACTCCTTGTTTATCCCCTTTGCGTACAGATAATTTTCCAGTTCATCCACCTCACGCAGTTCAACATCCAATAGCCCGGTTCGGTAGTAAGCCATGACTGTATCTATGTCAAAATTCCGCAGCTTTACGGAAAAAAGATTCTTTATCAGCGTGATCAGCGGCACATTGCCGGCGGGGCTTTTCTCGTCCACAAACACAGGTATCCCCATCTCCTCAAATACCTTCTTCACGGGTGAGGTATATTCAGAGGAGGGCGAAACTATGGCGATATCCCTGTAGCGCATCCCCTTATTCGTAAGACCTGTGATCTCTCCTGCGGCAAAGCGCACCTCCGATAAAATATCGGGAAAGCTGTGCAAAAGCACATTCCTGAAATCGCGTCCGTAAACAGCTCCGTCATTTCTCAGAAAATGTCTGTTGATAAACTCCAGCTCCGGATCACCGGAAAATCTGGGCAGTTCGCGCATTATCAGGTCTTCTTCGACACTGACACCATTTTCCGTGGCCAGCCTTCGCAGTTTGAAATATGTATTTTTTGTGATGTAAAACAGATCATCATTACCGTAATGCCCATGGAGATCATCCGGGTCGAGAGTCAGAACAGTGAAGACCTTTTCGGCGATCCGCAAAAGGGCGGACACAAAATTAAGCTGCACCGGAGTAAAGCCGGTGAAGCAGTCAAATACTATGGTGGCACCCTTCAGATATTCCGATTCGTGACAAACCTCGGTTAGCTTTTCCATGACACCCTGACCTGTCACAAAGAAATCATTGTCCGAAGCACTACAGCGCTCCCTGAAGGCTTTGCGCAGCCTGACCAGATCCTTCAGCTTTGCTGAGAGACAGGGGGAGTCCGTATTCCTTTTCTCCGCAGCGTCCATAAGTGCCTCGTCGGTCACGCAGTACTCGTCGAACTCAGTGAGAAGAGACTTTATCTCATCCACATAGCCCATCTTTCTCACGCCCGCGGGAAGCACTGCCAGATCATCCTTTTTCTCTGCCAGGATGTGGCGCAGGATCAGATTTTTGGCCGTATCATCCAGAAGAACGCCTCCCGGTACAGAAAGCTCCGTAAACACTCTGTATGTCAACCGGTTAAAGCTCAGGACATCGATGTTTAAAATAGCATGAGCCCTTGCCAGATCGGTAAGGGCTTTCTGCGTATTCATGGAGGACTGCTCGGGAATAACGACTATGTAGTCTTTTTCCGGATGAGCAGCCGCATCCTCTAATATTTGTTTGTAGATATACGTGCTCTTGCCTGAGCCGGCAAGGCCAAGTACAAATCCGAGTGACATTTCGTCTATCGTTACCATTAAAGCGGACATTCACAATCCGCTTCGCTACTTGCTCATGAACGCAGGCTGCTTCTGAGCCTTTCAGTCGAGGCTTTAACCCCGACTGAAACAAGCCTCTTATCTCCCACTTAGCGCTCATTGCGCTTGAAGCGGGGGATTGCTTGAACTGCGTTCAAAGCCGAATCGTGCGCCTGCCGCGCGATCACGACCCAATTTGCATCAGTCTTCCTCCGTGGTATCGAAGAACTTCATATGACGCTCAAGGTCATCCGCAAAGTGCTTCAGCTCTTCTGCCTCGTTCGCGAGAAGGTTTATAGCTGAGTTCAGCTCCTCCATAGAAGCTGTGGTCTGTTGTGTGCTTGCCGCGTTCTCCTGAGAGATAGCTGACAGATTTGAGATGACATCCACAACGACGCTTCTCGAATTGTCTGTCTGCTGAGCGCTGTTTCTGATAACAGCGGTTTCGCTGCTGGTGTGCTCTACGCCGGTTACAACGTTTGCAAACTTCTCCTTTGTCTGGTTCAGCTTCTCCTGCTGAGTATTGACGATCGTCAGGGTCTCGTCCATGATCTTTACAGTGTTCTCTGACTCCTGAAGCACCTGATTGATAATACTCTGAATGTTCTGGGCAGATGTATTTGACTGATCCGCAAGTCCCTGGATCTGGGAAGCAACGACTGCGAAGCCTCGTCCCTGATCTCCTGCATGAGCAGCCTCAATAGAAGCATTAAGTGAAAGAAGCGATGTCTCGTCCGCAATGCTTGAGATCAATTCTACTGCCGAGCGGATACTCTGTACAGACTCGTTTGTCTTTCTGATCTGACGATCGATATTGTTTATGGCCTCGACGGTACGCTCATTTGAAACAGAGAGCTCGTTCATTATGGCCGTCGACTCGTCTGACGCATTCTTCATATTTGAAGATATCTCGTCAAGGTTGTGGATATCTGTAACGATTCCTGTGATCTCATCACCCATATTGTTGACATGCATAGACGCGGTCTCGATCTCTTCGCTCTGTGATACAGCGCCCTTTGAGATATCCTCTACCGCGCGGCTGATCTCGTCCGCTGCCTGTGATGACTGACCTGACATGGTTTCCAGCTTCAGACCCGCCTCCTCGATTTCCTCTGCGCAGATCTCGATATCGGCAACTATGTGTTTCAGATTGTCCTCCAGATGCAGCAGGTCGCGGCTCATCTCGCCGAGCTCGTCTGTACGGTCAAGGTTGTACTTCGGCATATGTATACCGAGATGTCCGTCCGCCATTCTTTCGATAAAGTGGCAGGATGCCTTGATGGACTTCGCAATACCAAGTGCCATAACCACACCGAAGATGATGCAGGCTACACCGAGAATCAGAGCAATCAGCACCACCATGATGACGGTCTGCATGATCTGTCCTTCGACCTTTTCACTGGGTTTTCCGGCAAATGCCATACCTACGATGGAACCGTCGTCATTCGTAAGAGGTGTATATGCAACGAAATAGGATGTACCATTTATCACAACGCCCGTTGAAGTGTAATTGTTCCCGCCCTGAAGGACTGTCTTGATAACGGTATCTGACGCCTGTGTACCTATCAGTCTGGCTCCGCTGGAGTCGAGTATCGAAGTACCTATACGGGTGTCTCCCCAGAATATGGTCACATCCGTGCCGGACTGTGCCTTAATGTCGTCCTCCATCTCGTAATCGGTGGAGAGGTTCATATCACCCTTAAAAACATCTCCCGACTCATCCTGATAGAAGTCCCCGGGAACGCCGTCCAGCCCCGACGCAACCGCAATTGCCGCGGTCTGGAGTCCTTCCAGCGCTTCCTCCTCGAGCGATCCTTTCATAGACAAAACCGATACGATAACTACCACCAGCGTGAGCAAAATCAACGGAAACGAGTTGATCATCACAAGTCTGGCTGTGATACCGAACTTCACTTCGTTTCTATCACGGCGAAGCTCTTTTTGCTCACTTCTAGAGCTCAAATCTACTGCCATAATCTACACTCCTCTCATAAGCTTATTTCATCGGCAAACTGCTAACGTTAGATATTTTGACAGATTTGCACAAATAAATCAATACTTTTTTCATTATATTTATGATGTCGGGGTCAAAAGTTATTTTGCCCCCGACTATGATACGCAGCACGCACACGTTGTGTGCAATGCGCTTGTATCATATTTATCAAGTATCAGCCGCGGCAAGCTTCTGTGCCTGATCCGCAGCTATACAGCCATCTATAAATTCCTGTATGTCTCCGTTCATCACCTTGTCGAGCTTGTAGGAGGTGAGATTTATGCGGTGATCCGTGACGCGGCCCTGAGGAAAATTGTAGGTGCGGATCTTTTCCGAGCGATCCCCTGTACCGATCTGGCTCTTTCTGTCTCCGGCTCTCGCCTCTGCCTGCTTTTGAAGCTCCAGGTCATAAAGCTTCGTGCGCAGCAGCGCGAAGGCCTTGTCCTTGTTCTGCAGCTGGGATTTCTCAGTCTGCGAATAAATGACTATACCCGTGGGATAATGTGTCAGCCTCACCGCGGAATCCGTGGTGTTGACACACTGTCCGCCGTTTCCGGAGGCTCTCATGACATCTATCCTGATATCCTTTTCGTCTATCTTTATGTCTACATCCTCCGCCTCGGGCATGACCGCAACCGAGCAGGTAGAAGTCTGGATGCGCCCCTGGGACTCGGTCTGGGGAACTCTCTGGACCCTGTGGACTCCCGATTCGTATTTTAATGTAGAATAGGCGCCCTTGCCGCTGACCATGAAATTCACGGACTTCATACCGCCAATCCCGGTCTCGTCGGCCTCCAGCAGCTCAGATTTCCAATTGCGGCTCTCCACATAGTGCTGATACATGCGGTATATCTCATAGGCAAAGAGGGCGGCCTCCTCACCGCCTGCGCCCGCCCTGATCTCCACAATCACATTTTTATCATCGTTCGGATCCTTAGGGAGCAGCAGCACTTTCAGTTTGTCGGACAGCTCGCTCTCCCTCTCGCGGGCCTCTGCCAGTTCTTCCTTTGCCATTTCCCGCAGTTCCTCATCACTCTCGGAGTCCAGGAGCTCCAGAGAGTCATCTATGGTCTGCTTTGCGTCTTTGTATTCACTGTAACAGTTGACAAGCGGCATGATCTCCGCCTGTTCCTTCATCAATTTCTGATATCTGCCCGAGTCTCCCGCAGCACCGGGGTCGGAGAGCTCGCTCATTATCTCCTGGTATCTCACCAGGATATCTTCCAGTTTATCAAACATTTGTCTTCCTTCTTTATCTGATGATACAAGGGTCAAAAGGTCCAAATTATG
>CALFUE010000204.1 GCA_937916345.1 uncultured bacterium | reverse complement strand
TCGAGTGCGATGATATGGTGACCGGCATTTTCGCAAATGGCGTAGCGGGGGAGAGAACCATATCCTTTACCGTACCTGATGACTGGGAGAGCATGGCGGTAGGCGCTTCCGAAGGAAGATTCCTACGATTCCGCCTTATCAGATCGGACAATTGCTACATGAGGCCTGCCATACATATCTGTCCGAGAATAAAGGATCTTCAGATAAAATTCACCTACGAGGATGAATATATATCTCCCGGCAGGACACTTCGCATCAGTGGATCAAGGAGAGGCGATCTGGCTCTGGAGAGCGGAAAGCTATTAAATGACGAAAAAATGGTGGCATTCGAGCCAAGCGTATACAGTGATGACGCTCTGTATCTGGGCTTTGACAAGAGACCGCTGGACGGACCGGTCTCCATACTGTTTACTCTTCTGGATGACCAGAGGTTCGCGGGTGTCAAATGTCGCTTTGAATATTCCAGGGGAAATGAATTTCTTCCCCTGAAGGTTCTCGATCACACCGAGGGCTTTACCAGATCGGGAACGATATTCTTCATACCGCAGCCTGACTGGACTCCCGCAACAATAGAGGAGCGCAGGCGGTTCTGGATAAAGATAACAAAGGCTGTCGGTGAGGAAAAGCAGGATTCGGAGCTCCCCAGAGTGGGATCTATCAGGGTAAATGCCGTAGAGGTCTCAAATGTGGAGACCCATGAGACGGTGGGCTTCTACATAGAGGAAGCTATGCCCGATATGAGATTTACGCTGGTTGAGAACAATATCCTCTCTGCTGATGTATGGGTAAATGAATACGGACTCTGCGGACAGCCTGCGATGAAGAGAAGAGAGGAAGAAGACCCGGACAATATCAGGGTAGAGCGTGATATCACGGGCAGGATAAGCGCCTTTTTCGTCAGATGGCATGAGGTTGACAGCTTTAATACGACCACCGACAGGAGAACCTATGTCCTCGACCGCATGAACAGACAGATCATCTTTGGGAACGGCCTGACGACCGACTTTCCAAGAGTGACCGATAATGTTGCATTCACCGTGCAGGTAAAGAGCTGTCTCGGAAGGGGCGGCAATGTTCCTGCGGGCACTATCACAGCGCCTGTCGGAAATCTGCTTCACATAGGCGAGATCGTCAATCCGGTAAAGGCCTTTGGAGGAAGCAATATGGAAACCATGGAGGCAGCCCTCGACAGAGGCGCGGATATCCTCCACAGCAGACAGAGGCTCATCACCGCATCCGATTACGAGAGAGCCTGCAAGATATTCTCCGACAATATAGATCAGGTGAGATGCCTTGTGGCGGAGGACTCCGCGGAGCTGGGCATTTCTGAGGAGGATATCGCATTGCTCCTTCTCATGACGGATTACGACAGCGGTTCCTACTCATTCCACAGGACAGAGGCACCCCTTCGGGAATACATCATGGAGCACTGCGAGCTGACCATATCCGGAGACAGGATACGGATCATGGAGCCGATATTCGTCTCTATCTCGGTAGATATCTGGGGAGATGTGGTGGATATAGACGAGAGCTTCGAACTTCAATCCATTGTGAGAAACACGCTGGACGAATATCTCGATCCCATAAAGGGCACGGGGAGCGGCGGCTGGAGAATAGGCAATCTGCCAAAGATCTCTCAGATACAGATGAAGCTCGGAAATTTAAAAAGCAGATTTATCCTTAGAAAGATCTCTGTCAGCGCCTCATGGAATGACGCCACGGGAGATCACGAGAGGGATCTCGATGAGTTAAAGGTTATGCCGTATATGGTATGCAGGAGCGGTGAGCACAAAATACACATAATTCAGGGATAAAAAATATGTTAAATGTAGAGAGCGAACAGGTAAAAAATGTAACGCAGCGTCTGGCGGACGCCATGCTTACCATACCACTGTATGATCCGGAGTGGACCAACTTTAACCCTTCTGACCCGGGTATTACAGTATTGGAGACCCTTTCGGTATCCAATATCATGCTTGAGAACGCCGTGGAATTCATGTCTCCCATGGCAAGGCTTCGTCTTCTCGCAATGGCGGGCATCACTCCCAGAAAGGCTAAAAACGCCAAGGTTCTTATAGCAGCGGAGGGTCTGGGAACGCCTATGATACTGCCCGCTCATCAGAGCTTCAGGCTCGGGGATCTCACCTTTGAGACCGACAGGATAACCACCGTCTACGGAAATCAGCTCATAGGAGCCTACACAAAGGAAAACGACAGTGATAAGTTTCGGGATGTGTCCTATGTGCTTGATCCCGAGGCCGGGATACCGGCTTATGTATTCGGAAAGAAGCCGGCTAAAGGGAATGAGATATATTTCTACGCGGACGCTCTGCCGCCGGCGGGAGAGGATGTTATCTGCTACGCGTCCTTCGAGGAAAATAAGAGCAGAAACCCCTTGAGCGAGCGTAACAGGAATATGTTTGCCACCATCGTCTGGGAATGCTACTGCGAGGGCGGTTTTAAGGAGCTCTCACCCAGGGACTATACCGCGGGCTTCCTCATCTCCGGCGAGGTGAGATTCAGGATGCCTGAGGGCGCGGCTGTTTACACAGAGGGACCCATGGAGGGCTACTGCATCAGAGCCCGTCTCACCTACTCAAATTACGATATTCCACCCAGACTCATGGAATTTTCGGCTTTCCTCTTTGAGGTATGGCAGAAGGACACCAAATGCACCATGTTCACCTTCCAGAAGCAGTCTGAGGCCAGAGTCTACAGCGACTTTGCGGAGATGGGCTTTACGAATGTCTATGTGAGGGAGGAAAAGGGCGGAAGCTACAGACTCTATCGCAGCGATCACGCTGATGGCGAGCAGGGCAGATATTTAGATGTCAATCGCCACGGCTTCGGACAGTTTGAATATAATTTTGACAAGGATAAATACGGCTTCGGTCCCGAGAAGGCAAAAAACGCCATAAGAGTCGTTATGTACACCGAGGAGGCCATGAGACAGTACCGTGTAGGTCATGTATTCGGTTATGATAATCAGGAGATAGATCTTCCCTACGACCATATCGTGAGAGGCAGCTTCTGTCTTATAGCGGAGCGCACTGATGCCGCCGGAGAAAAGATATACGATTTCCTTCGCCCCGAGAAGAATGAGGTGGGGAGCCTCTACTATCATCTCCTCGAGAACGAGGGCAGCATAGTGATAGAGGATGCGGGCGATTTCATCGGATCGGATCTCTTCCTTGCCTGCTGTGCCACCTCCCGCGGAGAGGACGGCAATGTCATGAAGGGCAAGTCCTTCAGGGGAGAGAATATGTCGGATGGCATCACCTTTCGAAATCCTGCTCCCGGAATAGGCGGATCTTTCTCCGAGACCTTTGAGGAGATGAGATCCAGATTTCTGAAGGATGTCTACAGCCCCTATGTGGCTGTCTGCGGCAGCGATTATGAGGCTGTTGTCCTTTCTACTCCGGGTCTGTGCATCAAGAAAGCCCACGCTGTGATGAATGAGGAACTCAATCTGGTGGAGGTAGTGGTGCTTCCGGACACGGACGGGGGCTCGGATGCCCTGTCAGAGACATACAAGAATCTTATAATGGAGCAGCTGATGGAGAGAAGGCTGCTCACCACCAGGATAGAGCTTCGTAATCCCGGCTTCGTAAATGTCAATGTCAGGGGTACTGTCAGCGTCAGGAGAGGCTTCGAGAGTGAAGCGAAGGACAGGGTTGACGCCGTGCTGAAGAGAGTATGCGAGTACCGCAGAAACGAAAAGACCTTCGGCGAGCCCCTTCTCTATAACGAGGTGTTCAGGGCACTGGAGAGCATAGAAGAGGTTGATTATGTTTATGATCTGTCCCTTCGTCCCCAGGGAGGTCTCGCGAAGTTTTACGAGGGCAATATTTATCCTGATAAGTTCGTGCTCTGCGCCCTTGGGAATGTTGATATAGAGATTATACATTCATAAGAGGTAGAATATGCCGGATATAATATTTACCATAAAAAAGAACAGAATAAAGAGGAGCTGCCTGCAGGGGTTCACTTCTCCCGATGACGCTCTTTTGGCAGTCGATGAGAGCACAGGTGTCGCAGGCGTGTTCCTCGATCCGCTGGACAGCGGTGAAAAGGGCATGCAGTGGGGGCGCTTATCCATGGATACGGATGTCTCGGAGCAGAGGGCATTGTATGTGTACGCATACGCGACAGATGATCCGGTGATCTCCGACGGCACCAGATATCTCGATATCGGAGAGTACCTGAAGTCGGACGTATCCGTATACGAAAAGGAGGATTTCCTCAAGCGGCTGGGGGCACAGCGCTTTGCCCAAAAGAGCGATCTGCTGCTTTACAGCTGCGAGGGCAGATACCTCTTCGTCTCGCTGGTAGTAAAGGGCGAGGGAAACCTTAGGATACGGGGGATCAGGCTCGACCAGGAGGGGGATGTATTCTTAAATATTTTCCCTGAGGTCTATAGAGAAAGAGGGAGCTTCTTCCACCGGTTCATCTCCATATTTGCGGAGATATACCACGACAGGCAGGCTGAGATAGACGCTCTCCCCGATCTGCTGGCTCTTGACAAGTGCCCGGCGGAACTCATTCCCGTATATGCCAAATGGCTAGGTATCGAGCTGATACCGGGTTCCTTCCCGGACGATGTAATGCGCAGCATCGTAAATGAAGGTTGGCAGCTTAACAGGATGAAGGGATCGAAATGGGCGCTGGAGCGTTGCGTAGAGCTGGCCATCGGTGAAAAACCCATAGTTCTTGAGCAGAACACCATAGTCTCCTACGAGAATAAAGAAAAGCAGGAGAAGGTATCTGCGCTGAAACCCCGTGACAGATACGGAGTGACGGTGCTGATAAACCGCCAGCTGAACGAGGAAGAAAAGATATTCCTGTTCCATCTGATTGACCAGTTCAGACCCATCAGGAGCAGGGTAAAGCTGATCGAGCTGTCACACGACAGTGTTCTGGACGGAAACAGGTATCTCGATATGAATGCTATGGTATTCAAGCTTCAGGATGCTGTGATTGATAGTGGACAAATCGACGGAGGTGTGGTACTGTACGAATGATAAGGTCTCCGGCGGGATGCACACAGATTTGCAGTGGAAGGTCGCAAAGCGACCGCAAATCCGGAGCCAAGTCCGCCGGGAGCGGATTTGAATTTAGGAAGGTACATTTTTAGCACCTTCCTTTGAGAGGTTGATGAGGATGAAAAGTAAATATTGTGGTAATTCGGGAAACAAGAGATGGTAATGTGGTAAAACTTAACATTGAAGGACGTGTAGACGCCACAAATGCCGGAGAATTTCAGACAGCTGTTCTTAATGCGTTTCAGAAAGGTACAAATGTCATCATTGACATGAAGGATCTTGTATACATTTCAAGTGCGGGATTAAGGGCTCTTCTTATAGGGCAGAAGACAGCAAAATCAAAGAATGGCTCTCAAAAACTGATCAATGTGTGTCCTCTGGTCAAAAACATTTTCAAGATGACCGGTTTTGCGGATGTATTGATCATAGAATAAATATTTCAGATAAGGAGGGCAGCGTATGAGTTTTCTGGGAAGGCGTACCGACAACCTTTTTTTGCAGCAGCAGAACCAAAAGCGTGATGAGGCAAAAAAAGCCAATGCTGCCATGGATGAGGATGAGGAGACTCTCATGTACAAGCCCTTGGTCAAGGTAAAGTATATCAATGAAGACCCGGGTGACATGGGAAAGACTGTCTTTGACGAGTCCAAATCCATAAACAAAGCGCCGAGTATTTTTGATGCGACGGCGATATTTCATGTAAGGAGAGAAGAGTAACATATGGCAGAAGTATTTACCGGCTACGATGAATACATGAGCTGTGTATTTGACTGTGTAAACCGCGCTCTCAATGTTCATCTCGAAGAAATGAAGCAGGTTTTTGCCAGCGGTCAGGGCGGTTTTAAGAATGTTTTGTATCCGGATCTGGAGGTGGCATCGGATGTCACCAGAGACAAGATAATCCGGTTTGACAGGACGCGTGCGCAGGCTGTCAAAGGCACTGCTAATCCGGATTCAGAGGAAGGCGACAGTGAGGGCGAAGAAGCAGAAGAAGAGGAAAGCGCCGAAGACGATGATGAGCTCGACGATCTTTTTTCACAGTTCGCAGTCCATGTCGATAAAGAGGAATCGAAGGATGATTCCGAATCCGGGTCAGCTCCTGTGTCAGACGGCCGCACATCTGAGGAGAGGATCAAAGCTATCAGGGAGCGGGCTGACGCGACCATTGCGGCAGGTATTGATCTTCCCCTCCACAACCTTTGCACAAAGCGGGGATTCGAGGATTTTACCTATTTCTGCTTTGCATGTGCCATACTTTCGTCTACACAGACAGATTACGCAGGAGTATTTCAGATAATCAATGAGAACGGCAGTCTTTCCTCACCCACAATCGAGTCGGCTGCGAAGCTCTATTATGCCGGTAATTTTTCCATAACTACCGCTTATGGAGACATGTCTGCATGTCTGGAGCAGTTCCTTCCCATACTCGATCTTCGCGTTATCCCCTCGATGCCCTTTTCTACGGTGGTATCGCCGGACAAGCGTATCATAGATTACCTCTTCGGGCGTCATCCCATGGAGCTCGACGAGAATTATTCCAGATTCATGCGTATGCTCACAAAGGAAGATGATGAGCTTGACGAGGTACTCTGCAATTCCAATGTGCTCGAAGCTATGGAGATAGCTTATGCCCAGGGCAGCAGACTGTTCTCCTACATCGGAGACGAGGGAAGCGGACGAAAATTCTTTGTCCGCAATTTCTGCAAAAAGAATAATCTGAGGGCTCTTACGGTAAACTGTAAAAAGCTCTTCGTTTATGATTACAGCTTCGTGGAGAAGGCTATATGGGCAGTTACTAGAGAGTGTATCCTGACAGACGGCTGCTGCGTTCTTGACGAGCTGCAGTACCGTGAGGAAGAAAAAGAAAAATTCTTCGGTTACATGGATCTCTTTTTTATGAAGCTTTCCGAGAAAGGCTTCACCGTATTCGCGAACTCAAAGGAATCCATTAATTTTAAGGAGATAACAAAGGAGGAAATCACACTGCTCAACATTCCGGCTCCGGACATTGATGAGCGTGTGGCTTGCTGGAATTATTATGCAAAAGGCGTTCCAACCGAGGAATACCAGCAGTGCGGCACTGACGGCTATAAACCCGTAGCGCAGTTCGTTCCCGCTCCAGCCGTATTGCTTGAACTTGAGTGCGAACATGGGGATTTCGCAAACGAGCAGCCAGCAGCAAACGAGCAGCAGCAGAATTGTGAACCAGGGCAGGTAGGGTATGGCGAATTTCTCCGCCGTAATAATGAACGACGTCCAGAAGAGTGCGTTCGCGGGGGTGGGCAGGCCGATAAATCCCATAGCCTGCCGCTCGTCGAGATTGAACTTTGCCAGGCGCAGGGCTGAGAAAGCCGCCATGATGAATGCCGTGTAGGGTATCAGGCTGGTGATGTCGCATTCCTCACCGCAGACGAAGTGTTGGCTCAAAAAGGTAAATGCCATTGCAGACGGGGCAAAGCCGAAAGTGATTACGTCTGCCAGCGAGTCGAGTTCCTTCCCTATGGGAGAAGAAACGCCGAGCAGGCGTGCAGCCATGCCGTCGAGGAAATCAAATACGGCACCTGCC
>CALFUE010000203.1 GCA_937916345.1 uncultured bacterium | reverse complement strand
GGACAAGCCGGCGAGAGTGATATTCATGACGCCGCAGGGGGAAGTATTCTCCCGGAAAAAAGCGAAGGAGCTGGCGGCGGAGGATGATCTGATACTGCTCTGCGGCCATTACGAGGGCGTGGATGAGCGGCTTATAGAAGAGATAGTGACTGATGAGATATCCATAGGGGATTATGTACTGACAGGAGGAGAGCTTCCTGCGCTGGTGGTGATGGACGCCGTGGCGCGCATGGTGCCGACGGTTCTGTCAAATGCCGAGTCGGGCTTGGACGAATCCTTCGAGGGGAATTTGCTGGAGTATCCCCAGTATACCAGACCGAGGGTCTGGATGGACAGGGAAGTCCCGGAAGTACTCCTGTCGGGAGACCACGGGGCAGTTGAGCGATGGAGAAAGGAGCAGGCCTGCCGGCGCACCGCAGAGAGGCGCCCGGACCTGTTGCAGGATTATGGATGAGCTGCTTCAGATCGGAGAGATAGTAAATACACACGGTGTCAGGGGAGATGTGAAGGTATACCCTTACACGGATGACATAACGCGTTTTAGCAGGTTAAAGGAAGTGATACTCTCCGATTCCGCGGGGGAACGCGTAGTTTCGGTAAAAGGCGTGAAATATTTCAAGAATATGGTGATACTTCACATCGCCGGAACAGAGTCCATGAATGAGGCTGAGAGGCTTCGCGGAGCAAAGCTCTTTGTGGACAGGGAGCACGCCGAGCCCTTGAAGGATAATGAGTACTATGTGGTGGATCTGATCGGTCTTACGGTGATAAATGACGATGGGAGAACCCTCGGGATCCTCCGCGACGTCCTTCCCACGGGAGCCAACGATGTCTACGAGGTAAAGGGGGAGGAGACCTGTCTGATCCCCGCCATAAAGGACTGCATACTGTCGGTGGACTTGAAGGAACGCGTTATGCGCGTGCATCTGATGCCCACCATCTGAATATGAGGAACTGCCATGGATCAGGAGAGAAAAGAAAAAACCGCCGTCGCTCTGGCGTATAATCCGGGTGACAGGGCGCCTACCATTCTCGCCACGGGAAAGGGCGCGATAGCCGAGCGTATAATCGAGGAGGCGAAAAAGGCGGATGTGCCTTTTTACAAGGACGACAAGCTGGCGCAGACTCTCTCAAAGCTCGAGATAGGGGATATGATCCCGCCGGAGCTCTATGAGGTGGTGGCGGAGATACTGGTTTATGTTAATGATATGGATAAACTGCGCGCAAAGTATGGCGCATAGAAAAGGAGATCACATAAAGAGATGATAGCAGCAAACAATGTTTCACTCAGATTCGGCAAGAAGGCTCTCTTCGAGGATGTGAACATCAAGTTCACCGAAGGCGGCTGTTACGGCCTCATCGGTGCCAACGGCGCCGGAAAATCCACCTTCCTGAAGATACTTTCGGGAGAGCTGGAGCCCACGGGCGGGGATGTGACCATGAGCCCCGGAGCGCGCCTCTCATTTTTGAAGCAGGATCACTTCCGGTATGATGAGTACACCGTTCTCGACACCGTCATAATGGGGAATGAGAGACTCTACCAGATCATGCAGGAAAAGGATGCCATCTACGCAAAGGAGGATTTCACCGACGAAGACGGCGTGAAGGCAGCGGAGCTTGAGGCGGAGTTTGCCGATATGGACGGCTGGAACGCCCAGAGTGACGCCGCGACTCTGCTGGAGGGGTTGGGAATCCCCTCTGAGGATCACTACACTGTGATGAGCGAGCTGAACGGCGCCTTAAAGGTGAAGGTGCTGCTGGCTCAGGCGCTCTTTGGAAATCCTGATATACTGCTCCTGGACGAGCCCACTAACCACCTGGATCTGGACGCTATCGCGTGGCTTGAAGAGTTCCTCATAGATTTCGAGAATATCGTCATCGTGGTTTCCCACGACAGATATTTCCTCAACAAGGTCTGCACTCATACCGCCGATATCGACTATGGTAAGATTCAGCTTTTCGCCGGCAACTACGACTTCTGGTATCAAAGCTCACAGCTCATTATTCAGCAGCGTAAGGAAGCCAATAAGAAAAAGGAAGAGCAGATCAAGGAATTACAGGAATTCATTCAACGTTTCTCTGCCAATGCTTCAAAGTCAAAGCAGGCTACATCACGTAAGCGCGCACTTGAGAAAATCGAGCTCGATGACATTCGTCCATCAAGCCGTAAATACCCATATATCGATTTCAGGCCTGCCCGTGAGATAGGAAACGAGGTCCTCTCTGTCGAGAATCTCACCAAAACTATCGATGGACAATTAATTTTAGATCATTTGACATTCAATGTCGGACGCGAAGACAAAATAGCATTTGTCGGTTCAAACGAGCGTGCCAAAACCGTATTATTCCAGATTCTTGCTGGAGAAATGGAGCCTGATGAGGGTAGCTATAAATGGGGTGTTACAACCAGCCAGTCATATTTTCCAAAGGACAACACAGCCATATTTGACACTGACCTTCTCATTGTTGATTGGCTCACACAGTTCTCCGAGATAAAGGATGCAACCTATGTTCGTGGATTCCTCGGCCGAATGCTCTTTGCAGGAGATGATGGCGCCAAGAAAATGAAGGTATTATCCGGTGGAGAGAAAGTACGTGTTCTCCTCTCTCGCATGATGATTGAAAATAGCAATGTACTTATGCTTGATGAGCCTACCGACCACCTCGATATGGAATCTATCACAGCATTAAATACCGGTCTCCAGAAGTTTTCCGGTGTAATCCTATTCTCATCACGTGATCATGAGATTGTACAGACTACCGCTAATCGTATCATCGAGATTCTTCCAAACGGACAGATGATTGATAAAATGACTACATACGATGAGTATCTTGAGTCTGATGAGATGGCTAGAAAGCGTACAGTTCTTGAGCTCAGTTCAGACGAATTAGAAGACGATTAAATTGTATTTACTTTTTATATATTTCACAGACAATTCACAACTTTTACATTGTTTGTACAAAATTATTAGTTAATATATACTCATCTCGAAAGAGATACAATTTTTTCATAACATTATTCTCCCTTTTAAAAGAGACGCTCCGCTGGCGTCTCTTTTACATTTGCCGGCGAGACACCTCTTACAAGC
>CALFUE010000202.1 GCA_937916345.1 uncultured bacterium | reverse complement strand
TGGTCCGTAGCCAAGTGCTCTATCCAGCTGAGCTACACACACGTAGTGCTAAAAAGCACACTAGATAATATAGCACGGGATTATTAATAAGTCAAGTAAAATAGAGGAGTAAAGTAAAAATGTCAGTAAAGTATGTCTTCGTCACAGGCGGAGTGGTTTCAGGTCTCGGAAAGGGTATCACGGCTGCATCCCTGGGACGATTGCTCAAAGCCCGGGGCTACAAGGTCACCATGCAGAAATTCGACCCTTACATCAATATCGACCCCGGAACCATGAATCCCATCCAGCACGGCGAGGTCTTTGTGACGGACGACGGCGCTGAGACAGATCTTGATCTGGGGCATTATGAGAGGTTTATAGATGAGAGTCTCACCAAGAACTCAAATGTCACTACCGGAAAGGTCTACTGGTCAGTGCTCTCAAAGGAGCGCAGGGGTGACTACGGCGGAGGCACCGTTCAGGTGATACCCCATGTGACCAATGAGCTGAAGAGCAGATTTTACAGGGATTTCACCTCTGAGGGCACTACCGTCGCCATCATCGAGGTTGGCGGAACCGTAGGAGATATAGAGTCTCAGCCCTTCCTGGAGGCCATCAGGCAGTTCCAGCAGGAGGTGGGCCACGACAACGCGATCCTGATCCATGTGACTCTGATACCGTATATCAAGGCATCAGGCGAGCTGAAGACAAAACCGACGCAGGCTTCCGTCAAGGAGCTGCAGAGGACCGGACTTCAGCCGGATATCATAGTATGCCGTTCGGAGCTCCCCTTAGAGCAGGGGCTGAAGGACAAGATAGCGCTCTTCTGTAACGTTCCGGGTTCTGCGGTATTGCAGAATCTGGATGTGGAATATCTCTATGAGGCGCCGCTTGCCATGGAAAAAGAAGGATTGGCCATCGAGGTCTGCCGCTGTCTGAAGCTCGATCCCGGAAGACCGGAGCTGGACGACTGGATCGATATGGTGGACGCACTGCGCAATCCCGTGCGGGAAGTGGATGTGGCGCTGGTAGGAAAGTACACGGCGCTGCACGACGCTTATATATCCGTTGTGGAGGCATTAAAGCACGGAGGTATCGCCGCAAAGGCGACGGTCAATATACACTGGGTGGATTCCGGGCAGATCACGGATGAAAATATCGGGGAGACCTTTGCGGGGATCAGCGGTATCATCGTGCCGGGCGGCTTTGGAGACAGAGGCGTGGAGGGAATGATCAAAACCGTGAAATACGCCAGGACAAATGGTATACCCTATCTCGGACTGTGCCTTGGCATGCAGGTGGCCATCATTGAGTTCGCCAGGAGTGTCTGCAGGCTGAATGACGCCAATTCTGTGGAACTCAATCCCGCCACCACCAACCCGGTCATCGATCTGATGCCGGATCAGGACGCGGACGGCGACATCGGAGGAACACTCCGCCTCGGCTCATACCCCTGTGTGCTTGACGACAATTCAAAGGCCGTACAGCTGTACGGGGCGAAGGAGATACATGAGAGACACAGACACCGTTACGAGGTAAACAATGATTATCGCGACAGGCTCACATCGTCAGGAATGATGCTCTCCGGTCTCTCTCCGGACGGAAAGATCGTGGAGATGCTGGAGATACCGGATCACCCGTGGTTTGTGGCGACTCAGGCTCACCCTGAGTTCAAGAGCAGGCCGAACCGACCTCATCCGCTTTTCCGCGGATTTATCGAGGCTGCCCTCAAAAGGGGTGAATGATGTATTATGTGATACAGACGGCTTCGAACCGTGAGTCTGACGTGGAAAATTACATAGATTCCCTGCTGGATAAACGGATATATGACAGATATTTTCATCCTGTCAGAGCCGTTCAAAAAAAGATCCGGGGGCAGTGGGTCACGAGATATAAAAAGCTCTTTCCCGGCTATGTCTTTCTGATAACAGACGATATAGAGTCGCTCTATGAGGAGCTGAAAAAGGTTCCCACGTTTACAAAGGTTCTGGGACGTGAGGGTGAGCGCTTCTTCCCGCTGAGTGAAAATGAGGTGGAATGGCTGAAGAAGCTTATGAATATCAGTGAAAATACCCTGCCTGACAGGTTCGAGGCAGTGGTGGCCATCAGCAACATAGGCTTCGACGAGAATGATCGGGTTGTGGTAAAGGACGGACCGCTGAAAAATCTTTCAGGCTGCATAAAAAAGATAAATCTTCATAAAAAGATCGCCGAGGTAGAGCTTGACTTTATGAATAAGAAAACCACTATTTATCTGGGTTTGGAATATGTTCGAAAATCCCCTTGAATCATAGTGGGATTTACTGTATAATGCTTCGGTTGGTGATTGTGTGTCTGACCACTCGAAGCACGCGGCACCTGTGGCCGGAAATACATGATATAGCGCAGCAAATGGCAGGTAAAAAGCCTGTCATGGCGAAGCTGTGCATATTCTGTCATCCTTTAGCCCGGGGAGTAAGGATATTTTTAAGTGTGATTATTAGGTAGTGATATGGGACAGGCAAAGGTAAAACGCAGTAAAAAAAACACGGGTACGGGGAAGCACGACGGGAAGATATTGAATGCCATGCAGTGGATCAGCTGCATATACATGCTTTATCTGACTGTTTTCTTTCTTTTGGTATGCCCCGAAGGCTTTGTAAACTATGACTTGTACAAGAGAGATATGTTCATATATCCGACGCTTTTTTTCCTCGGAGTTGAGTTCGTGCTGTGGGTATTGTCGTTGGATGATAAAAAAAGGGTCTGGCTTAATTACGATAAATGGTATGACCGCATTGATTTTGTCGGTCTTGCGCTGATAATCTCCTGGTTCATTGGCTATCGGGGGTCCTATGACAAGAATGCCGCCTTCTGGGGAGACAGCTACAGACAGGTTGGTTTTTTGTTCATGGCATGCGCGGTCCTGGTCATGATATTTATAGGTCATATCGGCGGATGGAAGAGGATCAACACCTGCGCACTGCTGATCTCACTGTTTATTGTGTTCCAGTGGCAGATATTAAATTCTTTTCATGTCGATCCGTTAAATTTTCGGATGGACGAACAGTATCAATGGCTTGTGGCAAGCCTTGCGAATACGGATCAAAACGCGATGTTTGACGCGGTTTCCATCGCCTTGCTTTTAGCCCTTGTCATGCTTTCGAAGAAGCTCTATGAGAGGATAGTCTGTTTCATTTTGATCGCCATCGGTACGGCTGCAGCGATTCTTGTTGGCGCGGAGACCTTTTATCTGGGGCTTTTTGTCGCGTTTCTGATACTCTTCGGATATTCGCTGAAGCATACAGAGTGCCTGATTGGCTTTGCCTGGGGATGCGCCGGCATGTTATCGGGTGTTCTGCTTCGCAAGGCAGGAGTAATGAAGTGGAGTAGTGTTGGTTACGGAGGAACAGTTTTATCGTTCCTGGACAGCACGCCTGTGATAGTGGCTTTGGCGGCAGGTGTATGTGTGCTTTTCCTGTTTGCGGCGCTATATTCAAAAGCGGGCGGCAGGGTTCACAGGGTGGTTCATACCGGATATACTGCTCTGGTACTTGGGCTGTCAGCCGTGGCGATCATCGTAATAACACGTCTGTATCAGAATATGGAGCAGGCAGAGGGCACTCTGGCAGGCTTTTTGCAGGATGTAAAGACCAGGGTGGATATCGATGCTATAACGGTTCGGATGTTTGAAAACCAGAATCTCTTTCACAAGATATTCGGGATTGGCTTCGGAAATTACAGTAAAAATATGATCAGGGATTTCGGGGAAGAGATGCAGGCGCGCTTTGGTAATCAGGTGCTGGCTGATTCCCACAGCATATACTTTGATCAGCTCGCAAGCGGCGGTGTGCTTGGACTGATACTGCTTATAGCGCTGTTTGTTTTCGCTTTGGTTATCATGAGAAAGGCGGCCGGTAAGAGAGCGGCATGTATCGCCGGAGCTGCCGGCACGGCTGCGTACCTTGCCGCCGGGATTATTAATTTCACGCTCATAGTAGTGACTCCCATGGTGTTCGTGATGATGGGAGTATTTATTTTCCTGGCGCGTGACGCGGGGGAGGCAAAAAGAGATACATGGACAGATTAGAGGGCAGAGGAGTATTAAAGTTTGAGCGCTGGGCGAAGGTGATCATGCTGTTTATATATGACGCCTGCGCCGTATTTTTGTCTGAGTATCTCGCGATCATCACGAGATTTGACTTTAATGTTGAAAGAGTAGAATCCGGGTATCTTACAAGCGTATTAAGATATACGCCTGTAAATCTTGTATTGACCCTGCTGATATTTATAATCTTAAGGATGTATTCTTCTCTGTGGCGTTTTGCAAGTGTCAGGGAGATGGCAGCGTGCGTGATGGCCTGCGGGCTTTCGGCATTGCTTCAGGTTACCGGCTATATGATACTGGAGCTGAGCGTTCCCAGATCTTACTATATACTCTATTTCTTTTATTTTATTTTATTTATAGCCGCAAGCAGGTTTGGCTACAGGGCGTTTCGCATTATTAAAGACCGGTTTGTTCAGTCAAATGCCGGTGATGCTGTAAACACCATGATAATCGGCGCCGGAAATACAGCCTACTCATTGATGAATGATATAGCCAGATCTCCAAAGATAAAGAATAAAGTGGTGTGTATCATTGATGCCGATATCACAAAAAGAGGCAAGCACGTATTCGGTGCGCCCATCGTTGGAGGCGATGAGAGCATTCCCGGGGCAGTCGAAAAATATAATGTGGAGGAGATATTTATCGCGGTCACCAATATCCCGGTGACCAGGAAAAAACAGATAATAGAGATTTGTCAGGGCACAGGCGCTGCCATGAAGATAGTGCCTTCCGCGGCGCAGATCATAAATGATGAGGTCAGCGTGTCGAGCCTGAGAGAGGTCTCAATAGAGGATCTCCTGGGGAGAGAACCGGTCCGTACCGATCTGGATGAGATATTGGGATATATCCGGGGTAAGACAGTGATCGTCACGGGGGCAGGAGGCTCCATAGGCTCCGAGCTCTCCAGACAGCTGGCGTCACATGAGCCGAAGCAGCTGATACTTTTTGACATACATGAGAATACTACATACGAGCTGCAGCTGGAGCTGAGGAAGAATTATCCTCAGCTTGATCTGGTGACATTGATCGGCTCTGTGAGAAACTCTGCCAGAGTCGAGTCAGTATTTGAGAAATATCATCCCGGGATAGTGTTTCACGCCGCAGCGCACAAGCATGTGCCGCTGATGGAGGACAGCCCCAACGAGGCCATAAAAAACAATGTCTTCGGCACCTTCAATGTGGCTCTCTCCGCGGCAAAAAACAAGGTGGAGCGGATGGTGCTCATTTCCACGGACAAGGCTGTAAATCCCACAAATATAATGGGAGCCAGCAAGAGGCTCTGTGAGATGGTGATACAGGGCATGTACAGGAAGTATCCGTCCACACGCTTTGTAGCGGTGCGCTTCGGGAATGTGCTGGGCTCAAGCGGGTCGGTGGTGCCCATATTCAAGAAGCAGATTGAGCAGGGAGGTCCCGTCACTGTTACTGACAAGAATATCGTCAGATATTTTATGACCATACCCGAGGCGGTATCTCTGGTGATACAGGCCAGCGTGTACGCAAAGGGCGGTGAGATATTTGTCCTGGATATGGGTGAGCCTGTCAGGATAGATGATATGGCGAGAAACCTGATCAGGCTGTCGGGCTATGAGCCGGATGTGGATATCATGATCGAGTATACCGGCCTTCGACCCGGCGAAAAGCTCTATGAGGAGTGCCTGAAGGATGAGGAAGGGCTGCAGAAGACCGCCAATAATCTGATTTTCATCGCGAAGCCTATTGTTTTTGACGATGAGAAATTTTTCTCCGATTTGGCGAAGCTCAAAGAGGAGGCTTACGAGGACAGAGAGGACATGAAGGAGCTGGTTGCCGCGCTGGTTCCGTCCTATAAATATAAAAAAATAAATTTCGAGAGGTGTGAGAATGGAAAACAGGTATCGTGACGGTGAGATAGAGATCGATCTGCTTGATCTGCTCTATCATGTGGCGCTGAAGTGGCGCATGATGATAGTCGTTGGACTGATAGCTGCTGTTTTGGCAGGCTGTTATCAGATTTATCAGAATGTCAAAAGCAACAGGCTTGTTGATGACTATGAGGCCTATAAGCAGCTCGAGCAGGAAGAGACAGAGGAACTGGAGACAACCGGTAACATATATGAGGATATGGAAGTACAGGCCAGAAAGGAAGCTTTGGATTCCCTGGCTGAGGAGAAAACCGGCTTTACCGAGCTTTCCGAGTCCGAGATCAGGGATTATTACAGGCTGGCAAAAGCCCAGCTTACCGAGGACCAGCTAAAGACCGTGGAAGATGCGGTATATATGTACGGCAGTCTCCTAGACAGAGAAAAGTATGAGGAACAGTCCATATGGGTCAATCTGGATTATGAGAATGTGGGTACCGGATTTGTCCTCTATCATGTGGATACCGGGCATACTGTCAATTATAACGGTATCAGTGAGGACGATTACAGGGAGGCTCTGAGAGATGCCTACATTGCCTACCTGAACAATAGTTCAGAAATTACCGGCATAGACTGGTCCGACAATATAATCTATATCAGGGAGCTGTTCAGCGCCCAGCTCACCTCTGACGGAAATATCAGCATCAGGACTTATGCCGAAAATGAGGAGAAGGCGAGGGAACTCGAGGATGCTATAGAGGGGATGATGAATTCCTATACAGCCACTCTCTCTGCGCAGATCGGGGAGCACAGCCTGATAAAGATCAGTGAGCTCTATGATACCGGGGAAGTAAGAGCCGTAAAGAATTCAAGAGACTCCATAAAAGCAGAGATCAATTCTTATAAGCAGACCATGAAATCGTATTACAGCGGGTTTAATATCTATCAGATCGCAAAGTTCTTTTATGACGTGAGAAGCGAATATGGTGAGACTGTTTCCATATCCGAAATTTTAAGCGAAAACGCGACATATGTAGAAACCTACATGAAGTATACCGGCGGAGTACCTGTAAGGGTGTCAATTACCAGGAGTGTAATAAAAATGGTTGTTATAGGGGGGATCATCGGGGTATTTATAATTATACTTATTTATGCTGTTTACTACGTATTAAACGGACGCATCAAATCAGGCCGTGAGGTATGTGATGCGTACGGTTACTGCATGCTTGGAAATCTAGATGCGTTCCATTTCATAAATCCAAAGAGAGAGAAAAATCCCATAGACAGATGGATATATTCCTGGAAAAACAGGAAGAAGGAGACGGAAACGTCGGTACAGGAATATGCCATTGCTACCACCCGCCTCACCTGTCAAAAGCAGGATGTAAGAGATGTGGTGATTGCCACGAGTGAGGGACTCGATGAAAAAGCTGCCGCATTCGCGGACAGGATAAAAAATGAACTGGGCGGCGCGGGGATAACCGCAGATATAAGCGAGAATCTGGCGGGAAGCACGACGGCGATTGAGAAGGCTTCAAAGACCGGGAAATGTATACTGCTCTCGCAGATCGGTGTAACAAGGAGAGAAGATCTGTCGAAGACAGTGGAGTTCATCAATGCTCAGGAGATCAATGTGATAGGAATGATCTCCATGTAGGCGGGGAAACAGTTCCAAATTATGCAGGAGTGTTCAGATGTGCGGAATAGTCGGATTTAACGGAAAAAAAGCAGCTGCGGAGATATTGCTGGAAGGCCTGAAAAAGCTGGAGTACAGAGGTTATGACTCGGCGGGACTTGCAGTCAGATCGGATGACGGGCATGTCCATGTGGTGAAGGCAAAGGGCAGACTGTCGGTTCTGGCGGAGAAGACCGATGACGGAAGAGCCTTGAAGGGGAGTATCGGAATAGGACATACCAGGTGGGCCACCCACGGTGAGCCCTCTGAGACAAATGCCCATCCTCACGTGTCCGGAAACACCGATGAGTCAAATGTGGTGGGAGTCCACAACGGAATTATCGAAAACTATCTGGAACTGAGAGAAAAGCTCATACGAAACGGCTATGAATTTTACTCCGATACAGACACAGAGGTGGCTGTAAAGCTGATAGATTATTATTATAAAAAATACAAGCTCGGTCCCATCGATGCCATCGCGAAGACTATGGTCCGCGTGCGTGGATCATATGCTCTGGCGCTTCTTTTCAAGGAGCATCCGGACGAGATCTGGGTTGCCAGAAAGGACTCTCCCATGGTGATAGGACTAGATGACGGCGAATCTTATGTAGCATCCGATGTGCCGGCACTCCTGAGTCACACCAGAACCGTCTGCTATATCGACAATCTTGAGATGGGGTGCGTGGGAAAGGGCACTGTCAATTTTTACGATCTGAACGGCGATGAGGTGAAGCGTGATCCGGTTATTATAGACTGGGATGCGGAGGCTGCCGAAAAGGGCGGTTTTGAGCACTTCATGATGAAGGAGATCTACGAGCAGCCCAAGGCTGTAGGAGACACCTTAAATTCAGTGTTAAAAAATGACAGGATAGATTTCTCGGAAGTGGGACTGGATGACGACGAGCTCTCCGGGATAAAACAGATATATATCGCGGCCTGCGGCTCTGCCTGGCACGCGGGAATGGCCGGACAGTATGTCTTTGAGGATTTGGCAAAGGTTCCGGTGAGGGTTGAACTGGCATCTGAGTTCAGATACAGAAACATGCTGCTGCAGAAGGACTCTCTGGTGATCGCCATATCCCAGTCGGGAGAGACGGCGGATACGCTTGCGGCGATCAGAGAGGCAAAGGAGCAGGGAATAAAGACCCTTGGAATAGTAAATGTGGTAGGATCCTCCATAGCTAGAGAGTCTGACCGTGTATTTTACACTATGGCGGGACCTGAGATATCGGTTGCCACTACAAAGGCCTACAGTGCGCAGCTGATCGCCCTGTATACCATTGCACTTCAAATGGCTTACGCGAAAAACACCATAGATGATGACAGATATGCCGCTCTGGTAGAGGAGCTGAAGAGCATACCTGAAAAGATAAAGAAAACCCTTGACGACAAGGAGCGGCTCCAGTGGTTTGCCTCGAAGTATGTGAATGCAAGGGATGTTTTCTTTGTGGGCAGGGGTATCGATTATGCCATCGCTTTAGAGGGCAGTCTGAAGATGAAGGAGATATCCTATATCCATTCGGAGGCCTACGCGGCAGGAGAGCTGAAGCACGGCACCATCAGCCTGATAGAAGAGGGAACATTGGTGATCGGTGTGCTGACACAGAGTGACCTTTACGAAAAAACCGTCAGCAATATGGTGGAATGCAAGGCCAGAGGAGCATACATCATGGCCTTGACCACCTATGGGCGCTATGAGACAGAGGATCACGCGGATTTTGTGACATATGTGCCGCATGTGGACGACCATTTCACCGCATCGTTAGGCATAATCCCCCTGCAGCTTATGGGGTATTATATCAGCGTGGCAAAAGGACTGGATGTGGATAAACCAAGGAATCTGGCAAAAAGCGTTACTGTGGAGTGATATTGAGTCATACATTTAGAGGAGAGTTTTATGGATTTCAGAGCGGAATACGAGAAGAAGCTGGTGTCACCTGCTGATGCGGTGGCTGTAGTAAAGAGCGGAGACTGGGTGGATTACGGATGGTGCAACGGTACTGTGGATACGCTGGATCGTGCCCTTGCCGCCCGCACGGATGAGTTAAAGGATGTGAAAATCAGGGGCGGAATATTGGTAAAGCCTCTGGCTGTATTTGAGAGAGAGGATGCGGGAGAGCATTTCTGCTGGAATTCGTGGCATATGTCCGGAGTCGAGAGAAGGTATGTGCAGAGAGGCTTCGGATACTATAATCCTATCCGTTATTCCGAGCTGCCCGGATATTACCGCGATTCGGATTGCCCACCGGATGTCGCGATGCTGGTTTGCGCTCCAATGGATGAGCACGGTTTCTTTAATTTCGGTCCTAACGCCTCACATCTGGCTGCTGTCTGCGATACAGCAAAAAAGGTGATAATAGAGGTAAACGAGAATATGCCCAGATGCCTGGGCGGCTTCGAAAATTCCGTGCATATCAGCAATGTGGACTATGTGGTGGAGGGAGATAATCCTCCGATCCCCGAGATGGGCGGCGGCGGAGAACCGACTGATGTGGACAGGGCTGTGGCAAAGCTCATTGTGGAGCGTATTCCTGACGGAGCCTGCCTGCAGCTTGGGATAGGCGGTATGCCGAATACCGTGGGGGCAATGATCGCGGAGTCTGACCTGAAAGATCTGGGAGTCCATACAGAGATGTATGTGGATGCCTTTGTAGATATCGCCGCAGCCGGAAAGATCAACGGTTCAAGGAAGTCAATTGACAAGGGAAGACAGGTTTATGCCTTCGGCTGCGGCACCAAAAAGATGTACGATTATATGGACAATAACCCGGAGCTGATGAGCGCGCCGGTTAATTATACCAACGATATCAGATCCATATCTGTCCTTGACAACTTCATTTCCATAAATAATGCCGTGGATCTGGATCTTTTCGGGCAGATCAACGCTGAGAGTTCAGGTACAAAGCATATCTCCGGGGCAGGCGGACAGCTTGATTTCGTGCTTGGAGCATATCTCTCCAATGGTGGAAAGAGTTTTATCTGCTGTTCATCCACCTTTACTGACAAGGAGGGCAATGTCCATTCCAGGATCAGGCCGACCCTGTCGAATGGCTCAATAGTGACAGACACCAGAGCGAACACTCATTATGTTGTGACCGAGTACGGCTGCGTAAATCTGAAGGGAATCTCCACGTGGCAGAGGGCAGAGGCGCTCATTTCCATAGCTCACCCTGATTTCAGGGATGAGCTCATAAGTGAAGCCGAAAAGCTGAAGATATGGAGACGATCGAATAAGTAATAATTTGTTACCATTCACAGTCGAATTGCGCATCCGCTGCGCAATTACGACCCGATTTGTATAGGGTAACAATAATTTGCTTTTACTGCCTTATTGATAATTGATGGATAAGGATTCGTTTATTACAGAGCATGAAAATTTCATATTGACCACCGCGAGCCGTTATTGCAGGCGATATATCACAAAGAGTGACGACGAGTGGTCCGAGAGCCTCATAGCTTTTGATCACGCTATCGACACCTTTGACGACTCAAAGGGCAATTTTCTGACATATGCCAGGGTCGTGATCGAGCACCGACTGACTGACTATTTCAGGAGTCAGAACAGGTACACATCCGAGATGGATATAGAACCCGCCGTATTCACGGGGGCATCTGAGGATGATTCAGAGACCGGTATCGCGCTGAGACAGCAGATCGCGGTAAAATCCTCGGTAAATGATGAAAACCCTTTGAGAGACGAGATACTGGCTCTCACGGAGGAACTGAAGAAATATGAGATATCCTTCACCGAGCTGGTGAGCTGTTCTCCGAAGGCGGCAAAGACAAAGACAGCGTGCCGCAGGATAGTTGCCATGATAACCGCTGATGAGGCTCTGATGGCTGATTTTATGCGTACCGGACGGCTCCCGGGAAAAAAAATCACGGAAAAATTAAAGATACCCCCAAAAATTTTGGAGCGGCATCGTAAATATTTAGTGACGGCAGTTCTGATTGTTTCCGGTGAATATCCCGGATTAGCGGATTATATCGGACTTGAGGAGCTGTGAACAGCAGCTTGGATTCATCATGAGTGGCGCAGCGGTATGTGCACCGTGCCGCAGCGTCCCGGAAAATACTATTCGGGAAAGGAGGAGAGATGTCATGAAAGCGGTTATCATGGAGGCGCATGAGAATTTCGCTGTCGCGCTCCGTGACGACGGTGAGTTCGTCAGACTGAGCGGGAAAGGCTATTCTGTGGGATCCGCGATAGCAATCAAAAAGAAAAACCGCAGTTTCATCGGCAGGGCTGTTGCGGCTGCAGCCAGCGTGTGTCTTTTGGTGGCAGGCGGCGGTACCTACAATTATTTTGCCATGGAGAATTATTCCGTGGTGAGTCTCGACATCAATCCTTCCATTGAATATTCGCTTAATAGATTTGACAGGGTCGTCTCTGTAAAGGCAGTTAATTTCGATGGTGAAGCCATCGTAGATGGCATTTCCACCGAAGTGGTCAGCAAGGATATAAAGTATGCATTAAGCGTTACTGTAGATTGTCTGCGTAGCAATGACTACATAAAGGAAGATACTGAAAATTATGTGTTTGTCAGCGTATACAGCAAGGGTGAAAACAATCAGCAGACCCTGAGTGACGCTATTGAGGAATTCTCAGAGGATTCTGTAGAGGTTTGCTCGGTAAAGACTGTCTCTGTCACAAAGGAAGAAAAGGAAGAGGCGGAGAACCTGGGCATTACAGCCGGAAAGCTGATCCTCGTAAACGAGGCGGTCGCTGTTATGGGTGAGGAAGTGGGCGATCCCGGGTTGACGGCAACTCTGGCCGGTATGTCTGTCGAAAAGCTCACAGCCATTGCAAACGGAGTTGAAGTCGCTTCTTCGATCGAAGCTGATACTGATATGTCTTTTGTCACAGGAAGCGATATATATCCTGCAGCTGATAAGGATGATGTGATTGACGGGACTGCGAATGTTTTGGATATAAATGAGGATTCTGATATTATCCCTGAGGACATCACGGGAGAGGCTTCCGGGGAAAAGGGAGACGGAGAAGCCGCGTCAGAATCAAAGGATCCTGTCGGGCAGGAGGCAGCTGTTTCCGGAAATCAGGTCAGTGAGGCAGAGCCTTATGATGCGCAGCCGCCTGTCTCTGATACAGGACAGGATGCAGAGCAGGTTTTTGATGCTGTGGATGCAGATGATCCGGATAATGCTTATACTGACAGCGATGAAATAAACATTGATTCCGGCGATGATGATATTACGGGTGATGACGAAGCGGTATCAGAGCTAAAGACAGATGAGGATGATCTGACTGCAGATTACGATGGCGGAGAGTCGGAGTCATCTGAAAAGCCGGTCGGTGATTGAGTTGACTCCATTAGAGGAATATTACAACAAATTTAACGAAGATAAGAGGCTATGTAGCCGTAGGGGACAGGTAGAGTTTCGTACGGCTGTTTTTTTTATTGAAAAATGTATCGGAAGTTTGGGGAAGACTGCTGATCAGGTAAGGATACTTGATGTAGGAGCTGGAACGGGAGCCTATAGTATCCCGCTGGCAAAAAAAGGCTATTCTGTCACTGCAGTAGAGCCTGTAGCCCATAACCTCGGCAGACTGAAGGCAAAGAGTGAAAAAGTGGAAGCTTTCAGGGGGGATGCGCGGAATCTGAGGAAGTTTTCTGATGCTTCATTTGATTTAGTGCTCTTGTTCGGCCCTATGTATCATGTTCATGATACCCTGGAAAAGAAAAAATGCCTTCTCGAGGCAAAACGGGTTGTGAGACCCGGCGGTTTTATTCTGGTATCCTATTTCATGAATGACTATTGTGTACTGCGATACGGTTTTGCGGAGGGAAATATTTTATCTGAGCTTAACAGCGGACATATCGATGAGAAATATCATATTACGGAGAATGCGAATCCTCTTTACTCCTATGTGAGGCTTGAGGATATCGATGCCTTAAATGAAGCCTGTGGGTTAAGCCGTTTTGCCATTGTATCACAGGATGGTCTGTCGAGTCTGATCAGACAGTCCTTACGGGAAATGAGTGATGAGATGTTCGAGGAATATATGAGATATCACCTCTCAGTGTGCGAAAGAGCTGATATGCTCGGATTTGCGGCGCATTTGCTTGATATGATAAGAGTATGAGACCGGTCAGGAGGAGTATGGTGTGGAAAAGGTTATAGTGATAGATTTTGGTGGTCAGTACAACCAGCTGGTTGCCCGCCGTGTCAGAGAATGCAGCGTATATTGTGAGATTTACTCATACAAAAAGCCCCTGTCGGAGATCAGGGCAATGGAGCCGAAGGGTATCATTCTGACCGGTGGTCCAAATTCATGCTATGAGGAGGGGGCTCCGTCGTGTTCGGCAGAGCTGTTTTCTCTTGGCATACCTGTTTTGGGACTCTGTTATGGAGCCCAGATGATGATGCATGTATTGGGCGGAAAGGTAGAGAGAGCATCAGAGCGCGAGTACGGGCGGACCGGGACTCATTTCGATGTCTCATCAAAGCTGTTTGCCGGTGTGCCGGAGAATTCCGTCACCTGGATGAGTCATAATGATTATATCAGCCGGCTTGCTCCGGGCTTTATGAGCGTTGCCAGTACTGCCAATTGTCCCGTGGCTGCCGCTGAAAATACTGAAAAGGGACTTTACGCGCTGCAGTTTCATCCCGAGGTGCTCCATACGCCAAATGGAAAGGATATATTGAGAAATTTTGTCATTGATATATGCGGGTGCAGCGGAGATTGGGAAATGACATCCTTTGTGGAGACACAGATCCGTGAGATCCGGGAAAAGGTCGGAGACGGCAGGGTTCTTCTTGCTCTTTCCGGGGGTGTGGACTCATCTGTCGCGGCAGCACTGCTCAGCCGTGCCATTGGTCATCAGTTGACCTGTGTGTTTGTGGATCACGGTCTCTTAAGGAAGAATGAGGGAGACGAGGTAGAGGCGGTATTCGGTTCTGAGGGCACCTTTGAATTAAACTTTGTCCGTGTAAATGCTGCTGACAGATATTATGGGAAGCTCGCCGGTGTTACAGAGCCTGAAAGAAAGCGAAAGATTATAGGAGAGGAATTTATCCGCATTTTTGAGGAAGAGGCGAAAAAGATAGGAGCCGTTGACTTTCTCGCACAGGGGACGATCTATCCCGATGTGGTAGAGTCGGGGCTCGGAGGCGAGTCCGCCGTCATCAAATCTCATCACAATGTGGGTGGACTGCCGGAGCATGTGGATTTTAAGGAGATTATTGAGCCGTTGAGGGATCTCTTCAAGGATGAGGTAAGAAAGGTGGGACTGACCATAGGCTTGCCGGAGAAGCTGGTATTTCGTCAGCCATTTCCGGGACCCGGTCTTGGGATACGCATCATAGGTGATGTGACAGCCGAGAAGGTTCACATCGTACAGGATGCGGATGCTATCTACAGAGCGGAGATCCTGGATACTGCAAGGGAATATGAGAAGGAGTACGGTCATTCTCCTGCCTGGATGCCGGATCAGTATTTCGCGGCTCTGTCTAATATGCGCTCTGTGGGTGTCATGGGTGATGAGAGAACCTATGACTACGCCATTGTCCTTCGCGCGGTAAAGACGGATGATTTCATGACAGCGGACGCGGCAGAGCTCCCATTTGATCTCTTGCAGCGTGTCATGACGAGGATAATAGGAGAAGTGAGGGGGGTGAACCGGGTGCTTTATGATATCTCGACAAAACCTCCGGCTACGGTGGAGATGGAATAGATAGCAAACCCTCGGAAGGCT
>CALFUE010000201.1 GCA_937916345.1 uncultured bacterium | reverse complement strand
TGTATCTTCACTAATCGGAGAGGTGGTGTATAAGATTGGTAATTGAGAAAGCAAGAGGACATAAAATAAGAATAGGAGCCGCAGCTCTCTCCCTTGCCGTTCTTGTCACGGGGACAGTAACCGGAGTAAACAAAGGAAATACTGCTCTCGCAAAAGAGGGCGGGATAGAGGCCGTGCCCGCGGGAGAGAGTCTGGCAGAGCTCTCGAAAGCTCCGGGTCTGACAAAAGCTGCCGCCGGAAGTGAGATAAACGGACACAAGTGGATAGCCGAGAGTACGGACTACAATCTCTACATGGATGAGGCGGATCTCTCCCTGGTGGTGGAGGACAAGGTCACAGGTAGTTATATGGAGTCATCCATAAGCTACGACGACGGCATGAGCAACAATACATGGCTTGGTGCAATGAAGTCAGCTCTGGTTCTCACCGTTATAAAGGGCAACGACGACACAAAGCAGGCCGATCTGGTAAATGATAACGTGACCAAAAAGATCACTTACACAGACATGGGTTTTACGGCAGATGTATCCTTTGACACCTATGGCTTCGAGATGAGGCTGGAGGTTGCGCTGACGGAGGACGGATTGATCGCGCGCATCCCCGATGACTCTATCGTGGAGAAGAACACGGACTATCAGATCGGTACCATCTGCATGTATCCCTTCATGGGCAATTCCTATCTCGATGACAAGGAAGGCTATATGCTGATACCCGACGGAAACGGCGCACTGATCTATCTCAATGACAAGGAAGGCGCCTTCTCCAGCGGCTACGCATCACCCATTTACGGATCGGATGTGGGCTTTGAGGAGTCACAGGTAATAACGCTTCTCTGGGACAGGTACGAGATGGTGACAGATGCCGAGCAGGTTATTGCTCCGGTTTACGGCATCGCCCACACGGATGATGAGATTGCATATCTGGCGGTAGTCGAGGACGGCGCGACCAGAGCAAACATAGAGGCCTACCCAAACGGTACAAATGTCAATTATAACAGGGCTCAGGCAAAGTTTATCGAGAGAAAGCTTTACACGCAGCCCACAAGTAACAATTCCACTGCGGGCTCCTTCCACATGGTGGAGGCCGACAGGACTCACTCGGATCTCTCGGTGAGATTCATGTTCCTGACGGGTGACAGGGCAAACTATGCGGGAATGGCTGAGGCCTACAGGAATTACCTGATCGATAAAGGAGAGCTCACAAAGCTCGATACCTCCTACAGAACCAGGGTCGACTTCCTCGGCACGGAGCGTGAGAGCTGGCTTCTTGGCACAAAGGCCGTAGTTATGACAAAGGTGAATGACGCGGAGGAGATTACGAATGACCTGGCTTCCCAGGGCGTGGGCTCACTGCTTTCCGTATACAAGGGCTGGCAGGCTGGCGGTCTCTATAATCTGCCAATATCAAAGTACTCTACCGAGGGGCAGATCGGCGGAAACTCCGCTATGACCCGCTTCATCAAAAATTCAGAAGATAAGGGCAATCTGGTTTACCTATACGACGAGGCACTTCGTATTAATCCTTCCGAGCATAATGCTACCTTTAATGTGGTAAAGCAAATAAACAAGAGGAATTATTATGAGGAAACCTACATGGATGTCTACGAGCAGTTCATGTACCAGACTCCCGACAGATCGGCTGAATTGCTCACAAAGACCGTGGATAGCTATGTGAAGGACGGCGCAGATAACATCGCCGTCGGAGGCATTACAAACAACATCTTTTCATACAGCTACGGCGGACAGAATCACGACAGAGCTTACACTGCCGACAAATTTGAGAGTGTGCTCGATGCTGTAAACGAAAAGACTCAGCTTGTGCTGGAGCAGCCCTTTGCGTATCTGTGGCATGACACGGATGCGTTCCTGGATATGCCCATGTATACATCCAGTTACATGCTTGAGGATGTGTCAGTTCCCTTCCTCTCACTGGTATTAAAGGGAGTGATGCCCGTCTATTCCGAGTACATCAATTTTGAGGCGAACAAGAGGGAATTCTTCCTGAAACTGATCGAGACCGGAACCTATCCTTCCTTCTATATTACAAAGGAGAGCTCTGCGACCCTGATCTACACAAATTCGAACAATATATACAGCTCAGAGTATGATGCCTACAAGGACACCATCGTTCAATACGACAAGGAGCTCCGCGAATTCAACTCAAAGGTTGACGGGGCGCTGATCACCGGACATGATATGCTTGGAGATGTTACCATCGTGACCTACGATAACGGCGTAAAGGTATATGTCAATTACAGTTCTGAAGACTTGGCTGTTGACGGCGTAAGCATAGATGCCATGTCTTATGAGGTAGTAGGATGAGTGAAATAAACAAGAAGGAAAAACGAAAGAAACCCGTCGTGAAGATGGGCAAGCTGGAAAAACGCGAAGCCAGAATGGGTTATCTGTTTGTGGCGCCCTGGATCATCGGTGTCATAGCGTTCCTGCTGGTTCCGCTGGTTCAGTCCTTCCAGTTCATGTGGTACAACATCCGTATCACGCCCCAGGGCATGAAATTTACTCCTGTCGGGACCGGAAACTTTACCCAGATATGGCTGGAGGATCCTGAATTTCCACAGCAGCTTGTGACCTATGTGTGGCAGACTATCGTGGAAGTGCCTGTTATCGTTGTGTTTGCGCTGCTGATCGCCATGATGCTCAACGAAAAGATCGTTGCGAGAGGCTTCTTCAGAATGATCTTTTTCCTGCCTGTCATTATCGTTTCCGGACCTGTAATGAACATGCTGGTGAGTGAGGGAGCGGCTACGATACCCGCGCTGAATGTTCAGTCGGTGGTATCGGCCTTCGAGAGAGTTCTTCCCACCACGCTGGCTCAGGAGATAGGAGAGATGTTCTCCAATATGATCATGATCCTATGGTACTCCGGGGTGCAGATATTGATATTTTTGTCATCGCTGCAAAAGATGGACACGAACATGTATGAGGCGGCGAAGATCGACGGAGCCGGCGGCTGGGAGTGCTTCTGGAAGCTGACCCTGCCCACGGTAAAGCCCATGATACTCATCAGCTCTATCTACACCATTATCTTCCTCTCCGGAAACGAGCAGAACGCGCTGATAAATATGATCGAGAGCGCGATGTTCTCCGGTACCAAGGAGAAGGGATACGGCTACGCGTCGGCCATGGCGTGGATGTACGCCGTGGTGATAAGCCTGATAGCGCTGCTGTTCTTCGCGATATTGGGTTCAAAGAAAGACCAGTACGACAGGCAGATAAAAAAATACCAGCGACAAGTGAAGAAAGAAGAGAAAAACAAGAAGAAGATACAAAGGAGGAACGAGCGATATGGCAAAACAATGGAAAGAAAAATCGCCAGAGGAACAATCCGCAGCTACGACAACCGCGGCGACCTCTAAAGTGCGCACGTTCTTCTCGGCGGACAATTTTTCAAAAGAAAAGGTACGCAAGGTGCTCTTCGGAAACAAGGAGCGCCAGGGACTGCTCAAGATGGTGGCTATATACGGTCTGCTGATATGTATCGGCTTTGTGTATATATATCCGCTGCTGTACATGGTTTCCACCAGCTTCATGAACCGCGACGATCTGCTGGACACCTCGGTGAAATGGATCCCCAGCAGCCTCTATCTGGCGAACTATGTGGATGCGGCTTCTTCCATGGATTTCTGGATGTCCTTTGCAAAAGGTATCCTCATAGCGGGGCTTCCCACATTGTGCAACATCCTGATGTGCATGGTGGTCGGCTACGGTTTCGCCAGATACAATTTCCGCGGAAAGACGCTGATGATGGGCATACTGTTGTTCTCCTACATCCTGCCAAGCCAGGTAACCATGATACCTACCTACAAATTCTACAATGATATAGGTATTCTGGGTACTATATGGACCTTCGTGCTGCCGGCACTGTTTGGAAACGGACTGAATGCTCCCATATTTATCCTGATATTCTACTCGTTCTTTAAGCAGGTACCGAAGGTACTGACAGAGGCGGCGGCCATCGACGGCGCCGGCCATCTGAAGAGCTTCTTCAGGATCTCGGTTCCCTCTGCCGTGCCCGCCATGGTGACAGTTGCGCTGTTCTCCTTTGTGTGGTACTGGAATGAGTCTTACCTGACAGAGCTGTATGTCCAGGGTCTCACCACAAAGAGCATTTGGACCAACCTGGTCATCCAGCTGAAGAACTTTGATACATCCTTTAACAGCAAGGCCGCGGTGGGCGACACGGCCACATCACTGTCAGAACCGGTACGAATGGCCGCGACCACGCTTTCGATCCTGCCGCTTCTGGTTATGTATCTGATTCTGCAGAAGCAGTTCGTTGAGAGCATCGACCGGTCAGGTATAACGGGCGAATAACTAAAATAAACATATTTAATTTCATCAAGATAAAGGAGGAGAAAAGATGAAGAAAAGATTATTGTGTTCATTGCTTACTGCCGCCATGGCTGTATCATTGGTAGCCTGCGGCGGCAGCTCAGGCGAGGGCGGTTCATCATCCGGCAGCTCGAATGCGGATTCATCGACCGCAACTACGACTGACTCAGCCGGTGAGGATGGCCTGACGACCGACAACATCACGCTGACTTACTGGCATTACGAGGATGAGACCACCATCAATCTCATGGCAGAAAAGTTTATGGAGCTCCACCCGAATATCACAGTGGAAACAAAGCTCATTTCAGACATGAGTACAGACCTTTCCGCTGCGGCTGCAGCGGGAAATTTCCCGGATGTATTCTCGGGAACAGACTCTGATACTGCCCTTGCAAATATGTACTGGACAGACATTTCAGAGTATTTCGACGCCGATCCGGAGGCTGCAAATCTTCTTCCTACCATCGCTGAGTATGGTATCGGGTGCTTCGACACCGACAAGAGATATGCGCTTCCCACCTGGTTCCAGCCATCTGCGGTATTCATTGACAGGAATGTTATCGAGAAGCTGAATCTTCAGATGCCCAGAACAGACTGGACATGGGATGAGATGATCCAACTTATCAAGGACGCTACTGTAGACGACAGAACAGGTATGAAGTACTACGGACTTGGCTATTACAACCGTCTCGATTCACTCTACGGCATCGCTGCCTGCTCACCTGAGGTGAGAGCTATAAAGGGTGAGTTCGGTTTCGACGGAAATGATTTCGATCTTCAGTACTGGGCAGTAGGAGAGCAGGAGTTCTCTGATCTGAAGCTCGGCGGATATGTTGCTCCCCAGCAGAACACACAGGCCATGGAAGACTGGTCAGGAGACTGGGGCACATGGTTCGGATCAACAGGACATGTAGCCGTATTCTCAGAGGGACTCTGGTCATTCCAGAACATCTGGAATATCGAAGGTTACCAGGAGCAGTACGGACTTGATATTGTTCCTTATGTAACTCCCAATGTAATCGACGAAAAGGAACACAACATCATCGCGAACATGTATATGGGCGGCGTTTCCACATCATGCCAGTATCCGAAGGAAGCTTACGAGCTCCTGAAATTCATGAGCTATGGCAAGGACGGATGGATGACAAGAATAGAGATCTACTCAGACTCCTCTATTACAAACGCGGCAGGCACTCCGCTGAAGAACGCAAATATGCCCGTTCCGATCACTATGGATGTGGATGTATGGGATGGCTACAAGGCCCTCTATCCCCAGGATGATGACCACAAGGCCTACTGGGATGACTACTTCGCTTCTATCAGAAGACCCGTTGCATACGGATGGTACACCATCGCAGGCTACTGGAACTTCTGTGATCAGTACTTCAACACCATCGGTATCCACGACCTGGTAGACGGCGGTACAGCAAAGGCTGCCGACTATGTAGAGGAGGCTACCCGTCAGGCAAACTACTATCACGCAGAGGCTATGATCTCATATTTCGGACCGGACGGCTATGATGTTCTCTCACAGGAAGAGCTGGACAAGTATCAGGCAGTAGTAGATTCGTTCTAATAATTAAAGGAGGATGTAAAAAAATGAAAAAGAAACTGTTGAGCATGTTGCTTTCAGCTGCAATGGTTGCAACCTTTGCAGTGGGCTGCGGAAGCAACGATCAGGCTGAGGCGCCTGCTGAGACACCCGCAGAGGAGCCTGCAGCAGAGGAACCGGCGGCAGAGGAACCTGCTGTGGAGGAGACTGAGGAAGTTGCCGCAGGCGAGATACCTCAGGATTACAAGTATTATTTCTCATTTGATGAGGCAAATAACGGAGTACATGTAGCGATCCAGGACACCACTGCTACTCCCATCGTACAGGTAACAGATGATGAGCCTACCTATGTGAACGGTGTAAAGGGCAACGCAGTATATCTTGACGGTACCAAGGGTATCAAGCTCGATGTGAACGGCGTTGGCGAAACCTACACGGTTTCATACTGGCTCTATGCCACGAGATTTGCAAACTATATGCCTACTCTCCAGTACGGTCCCGATATGCACGGTGACGCGACCGGAGGACAGCATTATCTGAACTTTACCAGATCAGAGTGGAACCCGGACGGACCTTCATTCCCCTGCGTATGGGCTTATGATCAGAACGCGGATGGCTCACCCTGGCCAAACTGGTATCCGGATGAGGCAAATGAGCACCTGAAGGAGTGGATGAACATCACTCTCACGGTTGATCCCTCAGAGCTTTCAGAGGATGGAGCGCTTATAAAGGCTCATCTCTATGTAAACGGCGAGGAGCTCATCGGAACCAGCTCAGACGGCGAGAGACCTGTTTATGTAGTAAACGGCACAATGGCAGAAAGCGACAACTTTGATTTCCTTCTTGGTATAAACTACTGGGATGCAATCTTCAAGGGCTGCTTCGATGAGGTTTATGTTTATGACTATGTTCTTGACACAGCATCTATCAAGGCTCTCTACGCGGCAGGCGATCCTACCTCGGTTTATGAGGAACCCGAGCGTGTAGTAGAAGTAGTTGAGAATCCCGATGCACTCGAGACTATTGGAACCACAGACCTCTCAATGGCATTCTGGAGTGATTTCTCAAGTACTATCGAGATCCCGAACAACGCTACAAAGATCGTTAAGTTAAAGAATTACTCAGATGGTTTGAACAACTGGGATAATTATGTTCTCGCATTCACCAGCAAGGCACATGACGCACATGTAAATCCCAATGATGTAGAGGGAAATCAGGAATACGTGGTAATACGTGCGGACGCTTACGCCTGGAGCGGAGAAAAGAATCCCGACACAGATCCCGACCTCTTCCAGTTTAACTGGGATTGGGGTAACTGGGGAACATGGATCCAGCAAGTAATGGTTGATGCAGATGTAGAGCTCACGATCTCCCGTGCAGACGGACAGCTGACCATCACCGCAAAGAACGTGGATTACAACGGAACAGCGAACACAATGAACGCTGTCATCGAGACAGAAATGGGAACAGACGACTGTTTCCTGACAATTCTCGGTGAGGCTTGCTACATTGAGATCAATTCCATCGAGGATGCAGTCGAGGTAGTAGCAGACAGCTCAGCAGTAGAAGCTATCGGTGATACAAGTCTCGTAGTTGGCTTCTGGAGCGACTGGACAAAGGGCTACGAAGTAGCTGACGGCGCTGCAGTAAAGATGAAGTTAAAGAACTACTCAGACGGCGTAAACAACTGGGATAATTTTGTAGTAGCATTCTGCAACGGACAGACAGAAGCTCACACAGCACCTGCTGACCAGGTTGAGGGCTATATGGAGTATGCAGTTCTCCGTGCTGACGCCTTCGGATGGGGCGATGAGGCCTATGAAGGAGCCTTTGAGACCAGTTGGGGCGATGACTGGGCAGGCTGGCTGAACATGATGAAGAACGCAACTGTTGACATGACAGTTTCAAGAGCAGGCGGCGTTATCACGGTAGACTATGTATTCACCGGTGCCGACGGATCAGAGTGGACGGAGAAGGCAACGGTTAACTCAACAATGACAGCTGACTCACCGGTTTACTTCTTCCTGACAAATGAGGCTTCTTATGTAGAGGTTCTCTCGGTAGAGTGATCTGACGATTAGATAACCTGAATTTTTTTGGCGGGGTGTTATCGCCCCGCCATTTCCGGTTATAATTTTAGGGAAACGCTGGCGTTTCCATGGAAATAATTATTGAAAAAGCAGAAGGGAAAAGGATGATGGAAAGAGAAAGAAACGGCGCCATGACCGGATTTAACAAGGCATTTATTGAACAGAGGGCTGATCCTTACGTGTTCAGACATGAGGACGGGAAATATTACTTTACTGCCTCCGTGCCTGCATATGATGAGATAGTCCTGAGGAGCGCGGATTCTCTGGAAGGTCTGAAGGATGCCCCCGAGAAGACGCTCTGGAAAAAGCATGACAGCGGCGACATGAGTCAGCATATCTGGGCTCCGGAGCTTCACTGCCTGGACGGAAAGTGGTACATCTATTTCGCAGCCTCAAGAAGTGAGGATATCTGGCGTCTCCGCCCCTATATCCTGGAGTGCAAAGGGGCAGACCCCATGGAGGACGAGTGGGTGGAGCTGGGCATGATAAACCGCTCGGACGACGATATTTATTCCTTTGAGGCATTTTCTCTGGATGCCACCATATTTGAGAACAAGGGAAAGAGATACTATGTGTGGGCCGAGAAGGTCAGCGTGGGAATACAGATATCAAACCTCTATATCGCCGAGATGGAATCTCCCACAAAGCTTAAAAATGCCCAGATCCTTCTCACCACTCCCGATTATGAGTGGGAGAGGGTAGATATCTGGGTGAACGAGGGGCCTGCCGTGATAAAGCATGACGGCCGCATATTCCTTACCTATTCCGCCAGCGCCACCGGAGAGTGCTACTGCATGGGCATGCTCTCCATCGGAGAGGACGAGGATATTCTTGATCCGAGAGCGTGGAAGAAGGAGCGCTGTCCCGTGCTGAAGAGTGACAGAGAAAAAGGCTTTTACGGTCCCGGCCACAACAGTTTTACCAAGCTGCCCGATGGCACGGATGTGGTGATATTCCATGCCAGGACATATCCAGAGATCATGGGCGATCCTCTGTATGACCCGAACCGCCACGCCTTTGCCATGAAGGTGGAGTTCGACGACAGGGGATATCCTGTATTTGACTATAAGAACATGTTGTTTCAGTAATTCAGGCATCCGACGGATTGAGTCAGATAAATAAACCGGTGTTATTAGAGGAGCAGGATTATGAAGTATAAAAAGATCATTGCGTGCATTATTGCGGCAGCCTGTGTATTTACGGCCTGCGGAGGCAATTCCGGCAGTACCGGAAACGGGGACAGCAGCGGTGCTGACAGTACCGATGCGAAAAGCGAAGAAGCGAATGAGGAAACAGAGCAGGCATCAGGTCTTGGAGGCGCAGTATTTGAGGCTGATGAGGGTGAGGTAAGCGTCGTCCTCTCCACGGACAAGACCGAGTATGCTGACGGAGATGATGTAAAGTTTCAGCTGACCATAACCGATGGCAGGAAATTCTGGAATATCAGCGAGGCAGAGCTCTCTTACAGTGTGGAAGATATTTTGGGTTCGAGCGAAGAGCTTCCCTCAAAGCTCGACGGAATA
>CALFUE010000200.1 GCA_937916345.1 uncultured bacterium | reverse complement strand
TCATACTCCCGTGATGCTTCTGACAGCAAAGACCGAGGTGGATGACCGCGTGACAGGCCTCGACGCGGGCGCGGATGATTACCTTACAAAGCCCTTTGCCATGAAAGAGCTGATGGCGAGGATTCGTTCCCTCACCCGCAGGAAAGAAGATTACGACACAAAGATTCTTACGGTTTCAAATGTGACGCTGGATGTGGCAGAGGGCACACTATCGGGGCGCAATTCAATAAGCCTTGGTACAAAGGAGACTAGACTCCTCTCGCTTTTCATGCAAAGCCCTAAAGAATTCATTGAAGAAAAGGTCATCCTGGAAAAGGTCTGGGATGATGACGAAACGGCGGGAAGAGATACTGTCGCCATGTATCTGAGCTTTCTGCGGAGCAAGCTCTCCGCCGTGGGAGCCGGATTTACCATTGAATCAATAGAAGACAGACATATACTGACAGAGGTTTGAGTAAATGTTCCGACGGCTTCGTGTTAAATTCATACTGCTGTCCACAGGTATCCTGATCCTCGCGCTGATGGTTGTAATGGGCTCAGTCGTGGGTCTTTTGAATGCCCAGATACTGCAGCAGGTTTACGCCATCTCCGAGATGGTGATAGAAAACGGCGGCAGTATGCCTGAGGACGATACACAGTTTACCACGGAGCGCACCAGGGAGAGACTGCAGATGTTTAATCCCGAAGTGTTCTATGAGACCAGATATTTCAGCGTCCTGATAGACAGGGAAGGAAATATTTACGACATAAATGACGACGCCATTCGCTTTATCAAAAAGAGCGAGATGTATGACGTGGCGATGGATATATATGACAGCGGAAATGAGAAGGGAACCGTTAGAAAGGAAGACGGCAGTTCCATTCTCGCCTATCAGATATCCCGCACCGAGGATAACGGAGCCATCATAGTATTTATCGACTGCACATCCCGCTACTGGATAGTAGGGGTGGAATTCAACTACATGTGCATCGTGGGCGCCGTGGTGACGCTGCTCTTTATAATATTGATGACAGTTTTTTCAAAGAGGCTGATCAGACCCTATATGGAGAATGATCAGAAGCAGAAGAGCTTTATTACCAACGCCAGCCACGAGCTGAAGACACCTCTGGCGGTGATCTCCGCAAATACGGAGATGATCGAGGCATTAAACGGCCAAAGCAAGTGGACAGATTCCACCAAGCGTCAGATTGACAGGCTCAACGGTCTGATCGCCGGCATGGTGACCCTTGCGCGCTCCGCTGAAAAGGGAAAGGAAAACCTGGTAAAGGTCGACTTTTCAAAGATAGTAAAGGATGTGAGCAACGCCTTCGAGAGCGTGCTGATCTCTCAGGGTAAGCAGTACAATCACGATATCAATGCCGGGATCTCCGTAAAAGCAGACCAGAAGACTCTCTCCGAGGTGGTAAACATACTGGTTGATAACGCGGTGAAATATTGCGACGACGGCGGTATCGTCATGGTGATCCTGACTCGTGAAAAGCTGGGCAGAAAGGTGAGCCTGCGTATATCGAACACCTACGAAGGCCACGAAAATGTTGATTACAGTAAATTTTTTGACCGTTTCTACAGGGCGGACGAAGCCCACAACAGTAAGAAGAGCGGATACGGCATAGGACTGTCCATTGCGAAGGAAGCGATAGAGCGGATGGGAGGAAAGATAAAGGTGAGCTATCTCAGTGATATGATCACCTTTACGGTCATATTCAGCGAGGCGGCATGATGGCAGAAAAGAGAGATGTAGTAATAATAGGAGCGGGACCGGGAGGCATCTTTGCGGCATATGAGCTGGCAAAGAAGAGAAGTAATCTGTCGGTGACGGTATTTGAGACCGGATATCCCCTGGAAAAGCGCAAATGTCCCATTGACGGAGTAAAGGTAAAATCCTGCATCCACTGCAGGAAGTGCTCTATTATGAGCGGCTTCGGCGGGGCGGGAGCTTTCTCCGACGGAAAGTACAATATCACAAATGATTTCGGCGGTACGCTCTACGAGTATATCGGCAGAGACGAGGCGCTGCGTCTGATGAATTATGTGGACAGGATAAACCTGGAGAACGGGGGAGAGGGCACAAAGCTCTATTCCACCGCAGGCAGCTCCTTCAAGAAACTCTGCATGCAGAACAAGCTGCAGCTCCTGGACGCATCAGTGCGCCATCTTGGCACGGATATTAACTATGTGGTGCTGGGGAATATATACGAAGGCTTAAAGGACAGGATAGAATTCCGCTTTGACACGGCAGTGGATTCTATAGAAAAGACAGATACGGGCTTTCGCGTGAATTACGAGGGCGGCAGCATGGATGCTACATACTGCATCGTATCCGCAGGCCGCAGCGGCAGCAAATGGATGGAAAAAGTGGCATCGGAGCTGGCTGTTGAAACCAGCTCAAACCGCGTGGATATCGGCGTGAGAGTGGAGCTTCCCGCGGAGATATTTTCCCACATCACGGATGAGCTCTACGAGGGAAAGATTGTGTACCGTACCGAAAAATTCGAAGATCGCATCAGAACCTTCTGTATGAATCCCTACGGTGCAGTCGTTACCGAGAATACAGGCGGCATCGTCACCGTAAACGGACACAGCTTCGAGGATCCCGAAAAACGCACGAAGAACACAAATTTTGCCCTGCTTGTGGCAAAACATTTCTCTGAGCCGTTCAAGGACTCAAACGGCTACGGAGAGAGCATTGCCAGACTCTCCAATATGCTGGGGGGCGGCGTTATCGTGCAACGTTTCGGAGACGTGGAGAGGGGCAGGCGCTCCACCGATAAGCGCATAAAGGAAAACACTGTGATACCGACTCTCGCGGCCACGCCGGGAGATCTCTCGCTGGTGCTTCCAAAGCGTATCATGGACGGCATTATCGAGATGATCCACGCGCTGGACAAGATCGCGCCAGGAACAGCAAATGACGACACTCTGCTCTATGGGGTAGAGGTAAAGTTT
>CALFUE010000199.1 GCA_937916345.1 uncultured bacterium | reverse complement strand
CCTCAACAGTGAGCTTTGTGGAAAGAGAACTCCTGTAGACCCAGTCAATACTTGCCAGCTTGACAGTCCTGTTGGCGTTCAGATCCGGGACATAGAGCTTGAAATCGCCTCCGCTAACCTCGTAATCGCACACTACGGTGGCAAAGTCTGTATCTGCCAGAGGGCTGTTCTCATAGTATGTCTTTCCCTTTTCCCCTGCCACGTAGGCCGTATTGTCAATTATCGCAACCGGAAAGCAGTACGCGGACTGGTCGTTCAGGCTTCCGGAGATATATGTGTCTTTGTTGGTGATATTATCGTAATCCGGCAGGTTCGCGCCGTTTCTGCTAACCTCCGTCGTGACCTTGGGACTGGTCTTTCCGGTCTTGTCAGACTGCCATACAGTGACGGTATCACCTGCCTTCAACACCTCTATATCGGTCTTGTAGGCGCCTGATGTATCAACAGTGGCATGGTAAGTGTTGCCGGGAACCTCAATGGTCACCTCACAGCCTGCTTTCCCCGTTCCCTGGACTGCAGTCTTTCTGTTGTTCAACGCCTTTACGGTGGGCTTTTCCAAAGAGTTCGGATCGTAGTTGCTTATAGTCACATATCTGACTGTGGCATTTCCCTTTTTATCCACCGCGCGGACAGAAAAGCTGCCGTTTTTTCTGACGGTGAAACCTGTCCCTGTAACCTTGCTTGCGCTGCTCCACCTGCTGTCGTCAGCACCCACGATGCCCTCCAGATACTTCACCTCGCCAACGCCTGAACGGTCTGTTGCCTGTACCGCCACAAGTATCCCATCCGGAGTGGGTTCCTTCGAGGTGTCCGCAACCACCAGGATGGGGGACGCCTTGTCGTCGTAAGTATTTGTGAAGCCTGCCCTGTAGTAGGAATAACCGTTCTGTGATATGAGAGTCTCCTTGTACCAGGGCTCCTCAGCGGCGTAATTCTTTGAGTTTGCGGAGGTCTTTACCAGATAATTGTCACCCTCGGGGAAGAGCACCCTGAAATTATCATCCGTATAGAGATGTGTATCACCATTGCTCTTCAGATCCGTCAGAAAATTCTTAAAACAGTCGAAATCCCTCAGTCCGGTCTTTGAGAGGATTACCTGATCATCCAGGCCTCCCTCTATTGCATATTTAGATTTTGCCACGGTCTTCTGCGAGCATACCAATACGAAATAATCGCCGCTCTTTACCTCTTTGCCGTTGCAGGTGAGATTTTTGATACGGACGGAAGCCGTGTTCTTTACAGAGAGATCCTTATTGTATTTCTCAGGAACGGTTACATCTATGTCGTACTCGATACCGTCAAACACATAAAAAGAACTCCAGTTGTCGATCCACTGGCTGTTGAGTATGGGAATCAGCTTGTCGGTCTCCACATAGGAGCGTGTGGTCTCATCCGCCCAGGAGGAACTCTGCGCCGCCTCTGCCGTAGCCGTCTGATAGAGGGATGCGGCCTGCATTTCCAGCCAGTTCTTCAAATCCTTGCCGGAGAGGTAATATATCTTTGTATTGGCCTGACTGTAGTACTGTATCTTGATCAGATCCCCCAAAGTGATATCCTTGTCCGTGAAGAAATAGTCATCTCCGGAGTTTTCTCCCACCGCGTCAAGGATGTCCGTGCAGGCAATGACCGGAAAATCCTGGAACTCTCCGCCGTAGGTGCGGATATAGGAAAGGCCATAGCGGATCTTTGCCTCATTTATCGCCTGTATAAAGGGATTATCCGTGAAAGACGCAAAATAATCCTGCATGAACCGGTCTGACTTGAATACCACCTCATCGAAGTAATCGTACAGCGAAGCATCATACTCCTTGTTGATGCTGACTATGCTCTTGTCGGAAGCTACGCTTGATGTCACGGGCTTCACCTCTACTCTCTCGCTGGCGAGAGACAGCTTCCCGTTGGTAACCGTAAAGTTAAGATCGACGATGCCCAGATCCTGACATCTGTCCCTCTCCTCCACTATGGCCTTTCCATAGAAAAGATGGGTACTCTTGTCATAACCCGCAAGCTTCTCATAGGAAGTTCCCTCCCTGGGGAACTGCTCGTGAATATGTCCGCACATTACGGCGTCCACGCCGTCGATACGGGACATCTCGTAGCCGTAGTTCTCAGTGAAACTGCCGCCCTCCTCGTTTACGAAGCTCTCATCCTGGTTCGCACCGATGCCGCAGTGAGCCAGAACTATGATGGCGTCAGTTCCTTTCGCTTTCAGGTTTTTCACCTCGGCCTCCACTGTATCGAGAATACCACGCATCTCGATATCGTCCTTCCAGTCATAGTAGGTGGTGAGCGCAGTGATGACTACGCCCACCACTCCGATACGCGCGGTAACCTTCTCGCCCGTGGAGAGTTTCAAGTCCTTCTCCACGATCTTGTTTGTGAGCCAGTAAGGCTCCTTGCTCTTTGCATTGTAGGTATTCGAGGCAACCACCGTATCATCCAGCCCGGATGCGGTGATGCACTGCCTGATGTAGTCCAGACCGTAGTCAAAATCATGGTTTCCGAGAGTTATGGCGTCGTAGCCCATGCTCTTTATGATTTTGAACATGTACTCCTCGTCCTTCTTGATATTCCCCTTTGCCAGACTGTCGTCCAGATAACCGTAAAGTGTATCTCCCGAATCCACCAGCATGGTGCCGCCGGTAGTCATGGCAGCCTTCTCCTGCTTGATCATGGTCTGTATCTGCGCAAGAGATCCGTTCTTGTGCTCGGAATTGCTGTCATAGCTCTTTGTGATGGACTGCCCGTGTAGATCCGCGGTACACAATATCCTGAGGGTGGTAGTTTCGGAAGCCTCCACCGGCTCATCCATATATGCAATACAGGAAAAAGCCATCGTAATACTGAGTGCCCCCGCTATTATTTTTCTTAAAAAATTATTTCCTGATTTCATTTTTTGACGCCTCCCTGGTCTTAATTATATTTGATTCTATATCAGAGACACTGCCGCGCATTATGGCACTGGTTCCGCAGACAGCCATGTCCGCTCCCGCCTCTCTGACTCTTCTGATATTTTCATAAGACATATTTCCGTCCGTCTCTATTATCTTGTCCGTCATGGATCTGAGCTTCTTTACCTTATCCAGGGTGGACTCGATCATGGTGAGCCCCGGAAACCCCGGGTCGACCGTCATGACATTTACACCGTCCAGCTCGCCTATCAGCGCATCAAGAGCATTTAATGGCGTGCCCGGATTAATGTCTATAAAGGCATGAGCCCCCCTGCTCTTTATGAGATCCACGCATCTGTGGGGATGATAGGTGGACTCCAGATGGAAAGAAACGATATCCCCCTCCTGAATGTCGAACCACTTCATCTTTTCCTCAGGCCGCAGCACCATGAAATGGTAGTCAAACGGGATCCTTGTGTGAGGGCGCAGGAACCGCGGGTAATCCTTTGCCAGCGACAGATTCTGCACAAACTCTCCATCCATGATATCCATGTGGAGATACTCGATATTAAATTTTTCGAAAGCCTCCAGATATGCCTTTGTGTCCAGAATGGGCACACACATCATGGATGCGCTGATTGCGAACTCGCTATTTAAGAATGATCTCATCAATAACCCTATCTGTGGCCTTGCCATCCGTGTATGTAAAGTTTTTGGTAATGAAGCCCTCCAGCCTCTTCGGATCGAAAGTCTCCTCCTTCAAGGCAACGAGCAGCTGGTCAAAACGCTTAACTATGGGACCGGGCACGGTATCCTCGTACTTTTCGTAGAAATCACGGGACGCCTCGTACATCTTTTGATCAAAAGCATAAAAATACATCGGCCTGCGAAGCAGCGAGAACTCGTACATAACAGAGGAATAATCCGTGATCAGCACATCCACTATAAACAGGATGTCGTTTACCTCGCGATAGTCGAAGGCATCAGAGATGTAATCCTTGTATTCCCCGGGAATCTTTATGCTCTCCTTCACGAAGGGATGCATCTTTATGATCAGATGCTCATCCCTCTCCTTGAGGAACTTTCCCCATGCATTTAAATCCACCTGTCCGAAGGGAAAGAAGGCATCGAGAGCATTCTTTCCGCGGAAGGTCGGAGCGTAGAGGTAGACTCTTTTAGCCTGCTTCGCCCGGGGGAACTCCTGATACATTTTTTCAGCGGTTTTTTTCTTATACTCCTCATCAAAAAACACATCCGTGCGGGCTATTCCGATAGGCAGAAACTTACTCTCGTCTATGCAGAAACCCTCTGCGTGATGCCATGCGGAGTGAACGCTGGACACCGGCATATGGGTGTAGCACTTGTGCACCCTGGTATTAAGGGGCGGCGCGCCGGGCTTGTCCATACGCTCGAAGCCCAGTGACTTGAAGGCTCCGCAGGCATGCCATAGCTGCACCACCTTTACATCCTTCGGGTAATCAAATTTATATACATCCGGATAATAATCGTCGATAAAAATGATATCACTTGTAGCTAAAAGCTTAGTAAAACGGTATTTCTTGAACAAGCTCCGCTTCGCGTCAATATTGGGCTTGAAGTCGAAACAGATCTCGTAATTCTTATCCAGCCCCCGCTCCTTCAATCTGTTGTATATAAATTCCTCATTGCCGCCGATCTCACCTCTGGAACCGGAAGCGAAGAGGATCTTATTTCCCGATTTTTTCTTTTTTGCGTAATGCTTAAACTCTGAGACCGATATCCAGTGGGTGATCTCCCAGAGATTTCTCTTGATATTCTTTGCGTGCCTGCTAGCCCATTTTTTAATGAAAAACGGCGGATCCTCAGGCATCTCACAGCGGACGTCCAAATAATAATCACCATTGTCCAGATTCAGTCTGGAGAAAGCCCTGAAGAAATGTCCCTTACCCTTGTTTATCACTATATTCACGGGATTGTCCTTCAGTTCATCCTGCTCGAATGTCAGCCCCTCCGTCAGCTCGGCGCTGCAGCGACATTTCTTGTCGTTATAGGCGCCCATATAGTAAATGCCGGGAAGCATGGGCGACTCGTTGTTTATAGAGAGCACATTCATCCAGAGATGAAACCTGTCCCCCTCCCATTCCACATGTGTGGGCGTGAGAAGTCCGCCACCCGCCTCGTTCCAAAATTTTATCTGTGTGTTCTTGTCTTTTCCAATGAGCACACCCTTCACATGCAGTATAATCCTCTTAAATTCGATCTCTTCTATGATCAGTTGCATAAACACCCCATATCAAAAAGTCAACATTATCTTCAGCTGGAATTCCTTTGCGCCCTCGCCCCTGAATACATCGAAGGCGTTCTTGTAATCCTCTACATAAAATTTGTGGGTTATGAGCCTCTTGAAGCCGGAGGGGTCAGCCTCCATGAGGGAGAGAACCTCCTTCCAGTCATTCTGCTTTTTGCTGTAGCGCGAATTCCATGCTCCCCTGATGCTCTTTTGCTTGCGGAGTATAGACCAGTATATGTTCTTCTCCAGTGAGAGATCTCCCTTGGGATTACCCAGGAGTATAATACGGCCAAAGTTTCCGGCCATATCCACCGCCTGACTGATGGCGCAGGTGGAGCCCACCGCCTCGAACACCACATTAAAGCCGGTGCCGTCTGTGGTCTTAAACGCATTGTCTCTGTAGCTGGGGCCGGAGATGTCGATGGTCTCGTATCCAAGGGCTCTCGCATGCTCAAGCTTTTCCCCGGTTCTGCCGCAGATGAACACCTTCTTCGCGCGCTTTCTCGCGAACTCAGCCACCAGAAAGCCTATTGTACCTGTACCCACTACCGCTACGGTGTCCGTATTTTCAAGCTCAGCCAGATTTACGGCGTGAAGACTCACGGCCGAGGGTTCGCAGAGAGCAGCCACCTCATAGGGCAGGGTATCGGGGAATGTGATGATATTCCAGAGAGGAACCACCAGATACTCGGCAAAGCCGCCGTCGCAGCGGGAGCCGAAATAGTTGTAATTGACGCACTGGGCGTACTCTTCACTCTCGCAGGCCGGACATTTCATGCAGGGAAGCATGGGAAACACGCAGGCTCTCTTTTCGAGATAGGATTCGTCCACATCATCAGCCACAGCGACTATCTGACCAGAAAATTCATGACCGGGAATTGTGGGAAAATGGTAGGTTCCGGTCACATATATGCGCTCCTTGTCGCTGGAGCAGATGCCGCAGGCCTTGATGCGCAGCAGCACACAGCCGCTTCTCAGCTCAGGCACCTCCACCTCTAAAAGACGAAGATCGCCGACACCATGCAGCACCAGGGCTTTCATGACGCCCGGATAATCATTTATGATCGCTTTCATACAGTCCTCCAAAATCTAATGGTTCCTCCCTCGTCAATGGGAACAAACCACTAGATATTGTATATCAATTCAGACGATTATACAAGTAGTAACATTATTTACAACTGTATATTATGGAGCGCGATGGTATTCCTTACCAGATCCAGATCGCCGTCGGTAGTTATCTTGAAATTCATGGTATCCCCCGGGATCATGTGGATCGACTGGGAATTCATTGTGCAGATCTGTGACGTGCCGGTGATAGCGGCACGCTGCTCAGGACTCAGCGCATCCTGCATATCCAGAAAATGCTTCAGATTAAAGCTGTCAGGAGCCTGACCATGGAATATCTTTGACCTGTCGGGAATTGAAGAAACCTCATCCCCGGTCTCAGAGTAGAGCATGGTGTCCGCCGCGGGAAGCGCACAGACACAGGCTCCGTACTTTGCCGCAGCCTCGATGGAATCACTCAGTATCTTTTCCGTGACGAAGGGGCGCGCGGCGTCATGTATCACGATGATATCGTCATCATTCAGACCATTGTCAGATGTGATAGCATTGGTCACATTCCTTATGGTATCCATGCGCTCCTTTCCACCCTCTATGACGCGGATACGCCCGGGTTCGGATACCCGCATTTTTACCAGCTCGTCCATGTATGACAAATAGTCGGCATGGACTGCGATGTATACATAGTTGAATCTCTTTTCTTTTAAGACATTTTCGATGGTATAGAGTATTATCGGATTTCCGTCAACCTCTATATACTGTTTCGGCACCTTCGCCGACTTCATACGGGTGCCGCTTCCCCCCGCGAGTATAGCCGCATAGATCATAATAAACCTCCTCGTCGTCCTGTAAAAATGCGTAACACGAAAATGAGCCGGTATAAAAACCGGCTCATTGATCATCAGGATTATGATTACTTGAGAGTAACCTTTGCGCCAACCTCTTCCAGCTTCTTCTTGATGTCCTCAGCTGTAGCCTTGTCAGCCTGCTCTTTTACTACCTTCGGAGCGTTGTCTACCAAGTCTTTTGCCTCTTTCAGGCCGAGTCCTGTTGCCTCACGGACAACCTTGATAACCTTAACCTTCTCAGAGCCAACCTCTGTCAACTCTACATCAAACTCGGTCTTCTCCTCAGCCTCTGCCGCTGCTCCTGCACCTGCTGCCGCAACTACTACGCCCGCTGCTGCTGATACTCCAAATTCCTCCTCGCATGCCTTTACCAGGTCATTGAGCTCCAATACTGATAATTTCTTGATCTCCTCGATAATTTCTGCTGTTGTCATTATTTTTCCTCCTCTAAAAACGTCAGTTTATTATCTGACTTACTCTGTCGGATGCCAGTGCTGTCAACAACTCACTTCGTTAGACAGTACCAGACTCCTGCAATAATTATTCAAGTCCGCTCCTTGACTACGCCTCAGCCTGCTCTGCGGGCACTTCTGCTGTAGGAGCTTTTGCTTCCGGTGATGCCTCTGCTGCAGCAGCTGCATCTCCTCCACCCTTCTCTGCAATCTGCTTGATGACTCTCGCAAAGTTTGTAATGGGACTCTGCAAGCTTCCAAGCAGCTTTGAGAGCAGCTCTTCCCTTGAAGGGATGCTTGCTATCTTTGCCATTCCTGCCGCATCATAGTACTGCCCTTCGACAATGCCTGCCTTGATCTCAAGCGCAGGAGCATCCTTTGCGAACTTCGCAAGGATACGCGCCGGTGCCGTAGCATCATCAAGTGATACAGCGATGGCGTTCGGTCCCTCGAGTGTATCACTTAAGCTCTCGAATGCCGTGTCCTTGAATGCCCGCGTCATGTAGGTGTTCTTGTAAACCTTGTAGGTAACGCCTGCCTCACGCATCTGACGGCGAAGTGCCGTATCCTGCGCAACGGTGATGCCGCGGTAATCAACAATTACTACGGATGCGGCATTCTCAACGGTTTTTGAGATCTCCTCGACGATCGGGGCTTTCTGTTCTACCTTTGCCACGTTTCTTTCCTCCTTAGTTTGATCTATAAAAAAATCCTCATGCAAAGACACACGAGGATTCATAAGTAGCTGTTTTCTTTCCTCGGCGGGCGGCTAAACCATTAAACCTCTCGATGCCTGCTGTCTTCGGTGCGAATATCTATATTTTATTTTATGCTGTTATGCTGAAAACTGGTTAACACTCATCTTTACGCCGGGTCCCATTGTAGATGTGAGCACACAGCTCTTGATGTATGTACCCTTCAGCGATGAAGGCTTAGCCTTTACTACTGCTCCCATGAGGGCATCCAAATTGTCCTTGAGCTGCTCCTCAGAGAACGACGCCTTCCCTATCGGCACATGCACAATGTTTGCCTTGTCCAGCCTGTACTCGATCTTTCCGGCTTTGATATCCTCGATGGCCTTTGTCACATCCATTGTGACCGTACCTGCCTTCGGGTTCGGCATCAGTCCCTTAGGACCGAGAACTCTTCCGAGTCTTCCTACAACGCCCATCATATCAGGAGTTGCCACTACCACATCGAAATCGAGCCATCCGTCGTTTTGGATCTTCGGAACAAGCTCATCAGCTCCGACATAGTCAGCTCTTGCTGCCTGTGCCTCGTCTGCCTTTACGCCCTTTGCAAATACCAGCACTCGAACCTTCTTTCCTGTTCCGTGGGGGAGTACTACGGCTCCTCTGATCTGCTGCTCTGCATGCCTGCCGTCACAGCCCGTACGGATGTGTACCTCTACCGTCTCATCAAACTTCGCGGTAGCATTTTTCTTTACGACTGAGATAGCCTCTGCGGAGTCGTAAAGCTTTCCGGCCTCGACATTGTCAGCGAGACCTGTGTAACGCTTTCCTCTTTTCATTGTCTTATCTCCTTTGTGGTATTATCGAGCTCATCGCTCTCCCATCTTTGGGTACGGATATCAGCCCTCTACCTCTACACCCATGCTGCGGCAGGTTCCCTTGATCATTGAAACTGCCGCCTCCAATGAGCCTGCATTGAGGTCGGGCATCTTTGTTTGAGCGATCTCCTCAAGCTTTTCGCGGGAGATCTTTGCTACCTTTGTCTTGTTGGGAACGCCGGAGCCACTCTTTATGTTGCATGCCTTCTTGATCATTACTGCCGCAGGAGGAGTCTTTGTGATGAAACTGAATGATCTGTCTGCATATACAGTGATGACCGTGGGAACGATAGTATCGCCCATATCAGCTGTCTTTGCATTAAACTGCTTTGTGAATTCTACAATGTTTACACCGTGCTGACCAAGCGCGGGTCCGACAGGTGGAGCAGGTGTTGCCTTGCCTGCAGGGATCTGAAGCTTGATATAGCCTTCTACCTTCTTTGCCATTTTATTGTCCTCCTATACTCAGTTGGCCTTTCTGACTTCAGCGAAGCTTATCTCCACCGGGGTCTCCCTGCCAAACATATCCACATTTATTGTTACTATCTGCTTACTCTCATTCATAGCCTGAATGACGCCGACCGTATCCTTCCAGATACCGCTTATGACCACCACGGTATCTCCCTCGGTAAAGTCTACCACCAGCTTGTCTGTGGCGATGCCCAGATTGTGCATCTCCAGATCAGTCAGAGGAACAGGTTTTGATCCCGGTCCCACGAAGCCGGTAACACCTCTGGTATTTCTCACGAGATACCAAGTATCGTTATTGTTTATCATATTGATCAGGACATAGCCGGGGAACAGCTTCTTTGAGACTGATTTTTTCTGTCCGTTCTTCACCTCGGTGACATCCACCATAGGCACGCGAACCTCAAATATCTGATCCTCCAAATGCTGGTTCTCGATGGCCTTGTCCAGGTTTGCCTTTACCTTGTTCTCATAGCCGGAGTAGGTATGAACTACATACCATGCTGCTTCGTCCATACTTCACCTCCTAATTCCTACAGTTTGATAAGAACATCCACACCGTACTGTATCACATAGTCGAGCAGCGCGATGATCAGACCTACCACTACGCTCACAACGACAACAGCAGTAGTCTCCTTTGCTACCGCTATCCTAGTGGGCCAAATGATCTTTTTAAATTCGCTGCTGATACCGGCAAAGAAACCTTCCTTTGCAGGTGTTGCTGACTTATCCGCCATTATTTTGTCTCCTTATGCACCGTATGAGTCCTGCAGAATCTGCAGTACTTCTTTGTCTCCATACGATCGGGATGTGTCTTCTTATCCTTTGTGAGATTGTAGTTGCGTCTCTGGCACTCTGTACATGCCAATGTGATCTTGGTACGCATGATAACTCCTCCGTATACGTATCTATGTATCTGTTGTCATTTCGTTTGAGCAGAATTCTTCCGCTATTTGCAACTTGGACATTCTAACACGGAAATTTTTGTTAGTCAATATGTTTTTTTTTATTTGTTACTATTCACAGCCATATTTTAATGTGTGCAGCATTTACCGCCGTGATATAGCAGACAAACATTGCAAGCGACTGCAGCCAGTCAAGTCGTGCGGCACCGCGACGCGAACAAAAGAACCTATGTGAGCCAAAGCGGTGTCCGAATGCGACGTAACGAGACAAAAGCAGCGAAGCAGTTTGTCGTCATATCACGGCAGTGAATGCTGCGGATCCGGTAAAAAGATCCATCCAGCCACCATCTCAGGTCGCTAACATCGGCTTGATGTAGTCATCACGCAGGCTGTAACCATATCCGATTGCAGTGGCCCAACCCGCGCCATAGGGATTCTCACTGATGCCGAGCCACTCGACATAAATGCAAGTCCCCCTGGTAACCTTGTCAAAACGCGGATCCACAACCTCATTTACCAGCTCAGCATCAGACGCATACGCCTTCAGATGCTGCACCTGCGCCCTGATTCCGGTCCTCACATCCGGGAACGCCGCACCCTTCACGCCGCCTCCAGTGGCTCCAATCCCTGCGAAATTACACTGTTCAGGACTTACATCGCCGCCGAAGCGCAGGAATCCCGTCTCCTTGCAGACCTGTCCGAAGACAACCTCTGCCCGCACGCCCTCGGCCTCGGCCTCCTCATACACAATAGCCGCAAACTCCTCAATAGTGGAAGCTCCGTAGTCAGCGTAGAGCTCCGGGTAATCACCGCCGCGATTAATATAGAAGTTTACCATCTGATCCACATCCGTGCGACTGACTCCCATTATGGAATAACCTGTAATGGTGCTCTCCACATTGGAAGCCTCTGATACCACATACTGTCCGTCTGATGTGGTGCGACCAGCCTTGATCTTGTAGTAGTAAACCTCCCCCGGCTCTGAGTCAAACACATCAGTATAGTCTGAGACCTCGCCCTCGGCCGGTTTGATCTTCTTTACGGTCGTAAAGCCGCTGGTAGGATCCGTAGAACGGTAGATCCTGTACTCATCGGCTCCGTCCACATTCTTCCACTGCAGATATACTCCATCCGTCTCGGTGGAAGTCTCTGCCGTGTAGAGCACAGGAGTATCGAAGTTCTTGAAGCCTACGGGCACTCCCGGCTCGGAATCACCATCGATCTGATATTTGCTGTTCGCCGTCCTTATCGCCTTTATTTTGTAATAGTAAGTCTTTCCGACCTCAACACCGGAATCCACAAAGGATCTCTTGTCGGAAGCAGTCGTCGCAACCAGCGTGTAATCACCGTCCTCCATCTCAGAGCGGTAAACCTCATATCCGCCCGCACCGGTCGTCTCAAACCATGACAGCCCGATGCGTCCCTTGCTCTTAAACTTAATAACCTTTATATTCGGCGCCGCGAGGTAAGATACGCGGAATACCTTTGACTCGGTACCGTAGCCCTCGCTTCCGCTCAGGATATTCAGAGGAATGACCTTGTATACATAATTCAGATCCGGCTCCACGGTTCTGTCCGCGTACGAAGTCTTTCCGGCAACATTAGCCACTACCTCATAGCTTCCCTGTCCTGAAACCTTCCTCTGAAGCTGATAGCCGTCGGCGTCCGGCGTCTCGTCCCACCAGAGCTTCAGATAGTTGTCCTTCTGCAGGGCGCGCTGTATCTTCGTGCCCCCAATGGTATGCCCTTCCAGCACATCCGAGTAATCACTGTAAATATAATAACCGTCGATATATCTGTAGCTGCGAACCTTGTAATAATAGCTGGTTCCCACAGGAACCTCCAGATCACTCCAGAATGTGTCAGAGCTGCCGGTGAGCTTACCCACCTTCTTGAAGCCCTTGTTAGACTTTGTAGAGCGGTAGACCAGATATCCCTTTGCGGTTGCCACCTCATCCCATGACAGATTTACGATGCCAGTGCCGGGAGACTGTATGGTCAGATTCGGTGTCTGGCTAGCCTCGGGCTCGAGACTCAGGTAATTTACGATACCCTGCACATCCGCCATGGCAGCCGCCCTGATATTTGCTTCCGACGAGAGAAACTTTGCGTCGGAAGTACCCGTGAGGAAGGCGTGCTCCACGATGATGCCACAAATGCCCACCCTCTTCGCGTTTCTTATGACAGAATAATAATCCGCCACGGAGCCATCGGAATAGACAGTTCCCGCGGAAGAGTTTCTTGTCTTGATGCCTCTGTCGTAGAGCCCGAGCTTTGTCAGTTCCCTGAGGATCGAACTGGAGAGCCCGATACCGATGGTATTCAGCTTTTTGTTAAAATTTGCGTTGGGATAATAGATCTCGGTACCAACGGTAGAGGCAGATGACGCCGAATTGTTGTGAAGTGAGATAAACAAATCCGCGCCGGCAGTCGTTGCCATCTCCACTCTCTGTTCCAATCCCACATAGACATCGCTGGCTCTCGTCATATACACAGTGATACCGTCGTAGGTGGAAAGATATTCCACCACATACTGAGCCAGCTTCAGGTTTATCTCCTTTTCTACCAGTCCGTTGGCGCTGGCTCCGTTGTCAGAACCGCCATGCCCCGCGTCTATGGCGATGGTGATATTTCCGCCGCTGCCTATCTGGGGACGAGCCACCGTCTCGTCATAAGCGTCTCCTGAAGTTCCCGTATCGGAAGTATCCGTATCAGAAGTATCCGTATTGGAAGTATCCGCTTCTAAAGTGTCTGTAACAGAAGTATCTGCGTCTTCGGTATCTGTAACATCCTCCGCACCCGCAATACCCGACGCTTCCGTCGTGCCCGCCGTCTCATCACTCACGACACCATCAGTCAGACTGATGACATCATTCGTCTCATCCGCGTAAACAGGAGTGCTGACCCCTGTCGTAAGACCCAGGGTGAGCACCATCACCGCCGCAAAAAAACTTTTCTTCATAATCAATGATTACCTTTCAACGATCAATCAAAAGCATACTTGCTGTACTTCACATATTTCACGGCAAACTTTGTTTTCAGCCATTTGTGATCCATTCCAATCTCATCCGCCGTCAGCATATAATATTTGTAGGAGACATTGTCGCCCCTGTCAGGAACCGGATCATCCCAGGTCACATCCACATACCTGTACTCGCTGCCCAGTTTCACCATATTCCAGGCATGGGATCCGCCCTTTCCGGTTCCATTCACCGCGATGGTGGAAAGCCCTGCTTTCGCGCAGAGCAGATTGAATGCCGCAGCGTAACCCTGACAGACCGCGTAACGATCTATTAGACAGCCGTAGGCCGTGTATGTCTCACCCCAGTCATCGCCCCCACTGTCATAGGTCTCAATATCATATACGGTATTTTTAACCAGATAATCGTGGATAGCCTGATATTTTTCCGAAGTCGTCATCCCCTCCTTTATGATGGAGACAATGATGGAATCGGCTTTTTTGTCAGCCTTTTTCATTTGTGACTTCACCTCTGAGGCGCTCACATCGTCTGACAATCTGTAACCACAGGTGCCGTTAGAGCTTCTCCAGATAGTCACATTGTAATTGTACTCAGGATGCTGCTCCACCGCCCTCAGAAAAATATCATAATACATATTGTTTTCAGAATAGAAGGCCGTGGAATAATCCCTGTCCCTCAAGGCACGGATGGCTCTCTTGTAGGCATTTGCCTCAGATGAAAGCAGCACCACATCCGTAAAAATTGAAGGCGGCACATCTACCCTGTACTCGTAATCCGAGCCCCGCGCCACATAGGAATAGGCCGGCGACGCTACCGTCATTGCCCGGCCATTTGCTAAGGCTGCCTCGGAGATACACTTTGCCAGAGTCTTCCTCGACAGAGAAAAATTTGTCCGTAGCACCGCCACGGTATTTCCCTCGTCAGAGAGCAGATCCTTTAGATAGGATGTTATCTGATTTGTAGATGTATACACGCTTGCGGCATAAACATCCATCTCCCTCCCGCCTGCGGAATATACCGGCGAGACAAGAATGGCAAGCGCAAGCGCGATGGAAACCAGCTTTTTTCTCATATATTGCCCCTTCCGTGGCACTGCTTGTATTTCTTACCGGATCCGCAGGGACACGGATCGTTCGGGTAAACCTTTTTGTCCGCCCTCTTCTTTGGTCCGGTGCCTGCCGACTCATCCCTGTTTGTACCTATAGGCTGTGCCACCTGCTCTCTCTCCACTTTTTCCTCAACCTTTACATGATAGAGAAGTCTGAGGGTATCCTCGGTAATTCCAGCGGTAAGCTCGTCAAACATATCATAACCCTGAAGCTTGTACTCCACCAGCGGATCCTTCTGGGCGTATGCCTGAAGTCCAATACCCTGACGCAGCTGATCCATATCGTCGATATGAGTCATCCACCTGCGGTCGATAGACTTCAAAATAATAACGCGCTCCAGCTCCCTGATGCTCTCCGCATCCGGGAATTCTCCCTCCTTTGCCTCGTAGGCAGCCGCAGCCTTTTCCTTCAGATCCTGCTTCAGCACCTTTACATTTGAAATATCAGAAATGCTGTCCTCTGTCACGGGATCGATGGCAACTACCGGAGTAAGTATATTGTTCAGCTCGCCCAGATCCCACTCCTCTCTCGGAATATCCTCGGAAATGGAGCGATCCACGGCCTGATCCACAAAATCCGCCATCATGCGGAATATGGTGTCGCGCATGTTCTCACCGTCAAGAACCTTGCGGCGCTCTTCATAAATAATCTCGCGCTGCTCGTTCATCACCTGATCGTAATCCAAGAGGTTTTTTCTGATACCGAAGTTGTTTGACTCTATCTTTTTCTGAGCGTTCTCGATGGCTTTTGTCAGGGACTTGTGCTGTATCTCCTCACCCTCAGGAACCTTCAGTGTGTTGAACATATTGATCAGCGTCTCGGAGCCAAAGAGACGCATCAGATTGTCCTCCAGCGAGATATAAAACTTTGACTCGCCGACGTCGCCCTGTCGTCCTGCGCGGCCTCGCAGCTGGTTGTCTATACGCCTCGACTCGTGACGCTCCGTTCCTATTATCTTTAAACCTCCGGCGGTCAGAGCCTCATCATCCAGCTTGATATCCGTACCACGACCCGCCATATTGGTGGCAATGGTCACTGTTCCGGCCTCACCCGCATGAGCTACGATCTCCGCTTCCTTCTCGTGAAATTTCGCGTTCAGCACCTGATGGGGGATACCCCTCTTATTCAGCATCCTGCTCACCAGCTCGGATGTCTCGATAGTGATAGTACCCACCAGCACAGGCTGACGTTTTTTATAGGACGCCTCCACCTCATCCGCCACAGCCTTGAACTTCTCGGCCTGCGTCTTGTATACAGCGTCGTCGTGATCGACACGGGCGACGGGCTTGTTAGTGGGGATCACCACTACATCCATGCCGTATATGGCGCGGAACTCCTGCTCCTCTGTCAGAGCGGTACCAGTCATGCCTGATTTTTTCTCAAACTTATTGAAAAAATTCTGGAAGGTTATGGTGGCGAGGGTTTTTGACTCCCTCTTTACCTTTACATGCTCCTTTGCCTCTATGGCCTGGTGCAGGCCGTCAGAATAACGGCGCCCCGGCATAATACGACCGGTAAACTCATCCACTATCAAAACCTCGTCATCTTTCACAACATAATCCTTGTCCTTTGCCATGAGGTTATGGGCGCGAAGCGCTAAAATAATATTGTGCTGGATCTCCAGATTCTCTGCATCTGCAAGGTTCTCCAGGTGGAAATACTGCTCGACCTTGTGTACTCCGCTTTCAGTGAGGACTACATGCTTTTCCTTTTCATTAACAATGAAATCT
>CALFUE010000198.1 GCA_937916345.1 uncultured bacterium | reverse complement strand
GGAGAACCTCTCACAGCTGGGTCGTACGTTGGCTGCAGGTGAGATTCTGCAACTGCCTGCAGTCTGACTCCTGCACTGTCAAGGATGCCGATGACGGGTGCTCCCATCTTCAATGCCATGTCATAAACATGTGAGATCTTTCTGGCATGCATCTCGCCAATTGTGCCACCAAGCACATCAGGGTTCTGGCTGTAAAGATACACCAGATTACCGTCGATGGTTCCAAAGCCTGTCACTACTCCGTCCGAGGGTGTATCAACACCGTCCAGATTGAAATCAGTAGCTCTGGCCGTAACTTGACTTCCCAGCTCAACGAAGCTGTTTTCATCGACCAATCCGGCGATCCTTGTCATCGCCAAATTCTCGTTACTCATTCATCTTACCTCCGTATTATTTTTTTTATGACTAAAAAAGCCCATTTGCACAACATATTAGTACAAACGGGCTCTGTTTTCAACAGTAATTTTAACTATATTTTATAAAACCATTACTATTCACAGCCGTTCCGGCTGCGAAAGTAACGGGTTTTGCCATTTTAAATCTCCTTGACCCCGTTTTTTTATCAAGCTGCTGCGAATCAGGTTATATAAAAGATTTCAGCGCAGATAATCTAAAAAAAACATTATTAGGAGGGTTTTAACCATGCACAGAAAAAAGATAACATCAAAAATTTTAGGAGCCATCATCGCGGCAGCCATGGTGCTGACCGGCACCCCCGGTACGATTATGCCTGTGGAAACCCATGCGGAGGTTGACAGCAGTCTCCTTTCCGCTGCCACGGACATCGCACTGGCGAGCGATACGGTAAATAAGATCGGGCAAGACGGCGTCTACCGCGTCACCGGAAGCGTCACAAACGCCAACATCACTGTAGATAAGGGGGTCACCGCCACACTGATACTGGATAATGTGACCATCGACGACAGCAGTTATACGGATTCTGACTTCGAGGGCATCATCGAATGCAAGAAATCATCTGTCGTCACCATCGTGACTACGGGAACAAACAGTCTCACTGCAAACCCGTCAAACTCTAAACTGGAAAGCGGCATCAAGCACACCAAGAATGATGGAAACGAGATTGTGCTGGAAGGCGATGGCACGCTGAACATCACGGGAACAAGCGGAGACGCCATTAAGTACAAGGGCGGCTCCGTGACCATAAACGAGGGAACAATAAAAATAAGCGACTGCCGCGACGACGGCATACAGGCCGAACAGGTAAACATCACGGGCGGATATGTAGACATAACCACGGTTTACGACGAGGCCTCGGTTCAGTACTATGGGACAGGCAAGGCAAACAATATAACCGGAAACGACAGCACAAAGGTCGAGACCGTGACCTGCGACACGGGAAGCCACAAGGGTATCAAGGGCGGAACCAAGGCAAAGACCTACAGCTATACCTCTGTAGAATCCGATTCAGAATATACGGCAGGAACAGCCTATACCGACGAGATGAGCGGCGGCATCGCAATCACGGGCGGCACGGTGATCATCGATACGACAGGCGCCGGACTGAAGGCCAACTCCGTGAAAACCAGCGGCTATTCAGCGGTTTCCACCGGGGCATACATCATAGGCTCACCTGACGACGGTCTGCACTCAAACGGCGATCTGTACATCTCTGGCAGCAACACAAAGATCGTTATCAACGCCTCAGACGACGGCATCACCTCCGCAGGAAAGCTCTGCATAACAGGCACTCCGGATATTGACATCGAGACCTCCTACGAGGGTATCGAGGGTGCTGATATCGTGATAGGTGAGAGCGGCAGCAGCAATGGACCTGACATATCCATCATCTCAAACGACGACGGTATAAACTCCGCTTCAAAAACCGCGAACTATGTATATGCCGACGAAGATGAGGAAAGCTATACCAAGACTACCGTATCAGCCAGCAGCGGCTGCAATGCGACCATCTACTCAGGCTCGGTTTCCATCGACATCGACTCGGAAAACACCAGGGAAGTCACCCTGAATAACACCACCATAAGCTACGGCGCGTCAGGAGACGGCATTGACTGCAACGGCTCGCTGGATATCGAAGGCGGAACCGTCACAGTATTCGGACAGAGTTCCGGCGACAACTCTCCCATCGACACAAACAACGGCTTCACGCTGGGTTCTGACGCCACGGTACTTGCGGCAGGATGCAGCGGAATGGACTCAATAGCGCCCGAGAGCGGGACCGGAACCTACATCGTATACGGAAACAGCTCCATGGGAGGTATGGGACAATTCCCCGGCGTGCTGCAGAGCAGCAACGCCACGGGTGAAGCGGCATCAACCGACACCACAACGAACGCGGCAGGCAGTCTGCTTCAATTCGGCGGTATGCAGCCCGGCACCTCTCAGCAGGGTGGCGGTATGCAGCCCGGTAATTCTCAGCAGGGTGGCGGTATGCAGCCCGGCGGCACCGAAAGCTCAGGCGCATCTATATCTGCAGGCACCCTCACCATCGCGGATTCCGAGGGCAATGTGATCTACAGCACTGCACTGCCCCACAGCGCATCGGCGATACTTTTCGCAGCACCGTCCCTCACATCCGGAAACAGCTATGTGATGACGGCTGGGTCCACCACGAGTACTCTGACAGCCCAGACTCCCGGGTCGACAGCATCAGGAAGCAGCACAGGCTTTAACCCGGGCGAAATTTCAGGAAGTTTCCCCGGAAGCAATGCTCCTGCCGGTTCCACAAGCGGAAGCGGAACAAATACTTCAGGCAGTTCGGGCACCTCGGGCAGCTCAAGCGGATCAAGCTCATCCGGCAGCTCAGGCACTTCCGGTACATCAAGCTCAACGAACAGCTCCTCTGCGTCAGGTACTTCAAAGAGCTCAACTTCATCAAGCACTTCCGGCAGTTCGGGCAGCTCAGGCACTTCACGAAGCTCCGGCAGCTCAAGCACTTCAAAGAGCTCAACTTCATCAGGTACTTCAAAGAGCTCAAGCAGTTCAGGCAGTTCGGGCAGCTCAGGCAGTTCGGGCAGCTCAAGCGGATCAAGCTCATCCGGCAGCTCGACCACTTCAAGTACGACAACTTCGACAGATACGACTGCGGCCGCAACAGATACAGCTGCAATTTCTACAGATACGACTGCGACAGCTTCCGATACGACTTCTGCAGCCACTGAGCCTGAAACCAACGCAACGCTGCTCGATACCTCTACCGCTGCCGTGGCAAGAATCACCACAGGTGAAATCATCACGGTGGGCAGCGATTTCGACGTGAAGGACACATACGGAAACACGGTCAACTACCGCATCACCGGAAGAACAACCGCAGCATACACGGTTGACGCCATATCAAACAACGCGAAAAAGCTGGTGATCCCGACACAGGTGGTGATAAACGGCGAAAAATTCAAGATCACGCGCATCTCGGCCAATGCTTTTAAGGGACTTGATACTCCCTCCACCATCGTGATAGGAAAAAATGTAACAAAAATCGGAAAGAACGCATTTGAGGGGATTACCGACGGCACGCTCATAAAGGTGAAGGCAAAAACAAAAACTGCCTACAATAAAATTGTAAAGCAGTTAAAGTCACAGGGCGCTTCAAACGCCACCTTCAAATTCGTCAAAGTGAAATGATCAGAATCTGATTATCTTCATGTTGTACAGGATCAGAAATACGATCCCGGCAGTGTTGAGAAGAGACAGGATCGAGATGATGGCGGCACGGCCGCTGATAAATCTCCTGGTCTTGTCTCCCACCTCGACATTTGAGAACATGGTGTTCTGCTCTTCGATGAGAACCTGCATATTGCGGAAGCACTTCACATCCTCTGTATGGATCTTTTCAGAGAGATCGTCTCTGGCTTCCATTATCCTGGCGGCGATGTCTTTATCATCTCCGCCAAGTTTTTCTTCTATCTTTGAGTCGAGAGCCTTTACGGATTTGTCTAAGGCATCGATCTTTTCAGTGGCAGTCCTTAAGTCCTCTATACGCTCGTCCAGTCGGCCAAAGGTCTCCTCCGAGCCGGCCTTCAGGGATTCCCGTATCTCGTTTTTTAAGGCCTCGATATCACTCTCGTCACTCATTGCCTCGGAAAGTGACTGCCTGATCTGCTCGAGGGCAGCGAGATTACTCTCGGTGACGGCGGTCTTTACTTCCTCGAATTTGCCGTCCATGGTGTCAGCAAACCTGGAATCGAATTTAAATCCGAAGCCGTCCTCGAATTTCTCGTCTATTTTTTTGTCCATGATCTCCTCGAAACGATCGAGGTTGGAATCTATATCAGACTGGAGAGTTCTGGCGGTATTCTGCTTTTCCTCGATGTCGTCCATCACGGACTCCAGCTCTTCCTCTCTGGAGCGGAGCTCCTCACGGCTGTTCTCGATGCGCTCATTCAGCTCGTCAGCCTCCAAGGTACGGTTTGCTACCAGCTCCTGTAACTGACCTGCCCTGTCACGGAATTCATTTATCCTGTTCAGCAGCTCATTCTGGCGCTCATAGCGGTCGTCATCTCTGCCGCCGTCACGGCTGTAGCGCTCGTTGTCTCTCTCGTCGCGATTGTAGCGGCTGCCGCGGTAATAATTGTCATCATCGCGGTAGCGATCGCCTCCGCGATTCCTGTAATTCTCGTCGCGATAATATCTGTCATCACGGTAACGACCATTGCTGCCGTACCTGTCACTGCCGTATCTGTCGCCGCGGCTACGGTCTGATGAATTTCTGCTATTTGATTGTGAATATGTATTTCTGCTGCGTCCGGAGTTCCTTCGGCTCG
>CALFUE010000197.1 GCA_937916345.1 uncultured bacterium | reverse complement strand
GGGATCTGCGCAACGCCGCCTTCGCGCACCTGCAGACGCTGTCCTTCTCCTACTTCAACCAGAACAGCGTGGGCTACATCCATGCCCGGATCATGAGTGACTCCGGCAAGATCGGTGAGATGGTGGCCTGGAGGCTGATGGACACAGTCTGGAACGGTGCCTACATACTGAGCGCCCTGGTCGTAATGCTCTTTGTAAATTTCAGACTCTTCCTCATATTCGTGATCTTTATCCCCGTAGCAGTGCTTCTAATTGCATATTTTCAACGCAGGCTCACTGTTTTAAACGAGCATGTGCGGGAGCTGAATTCCGTCATCACGGCAGATTTCAACGAGGGTATCACCGGCGCGAAGCAGATAAAAACGCTGGTTATCGACGATGTCATAAAGAAGAATTTCAACAGCGACACAAATAAGATGCGAAACATGGCGGTAAAGGCGGGTCACACCTCGGCTCTGTTCATTTCCACGGTCACCTTCCTCACCTCCGCAATTCTCGCAATGGTGCTGTATTACGGAGGTATCATCACATCGGAGGAGGTAATGGGCATCGGGACATTGTCGGTATTCATCTCCTATGCGCTGGGAATACTGGAACCCCTGCAGTCCCTCGTGCGATCCTTCACCATGATCATCGCGATACAGGTCAACATACAGCGCTTCTTTGACCTGATGAATACACAAACAGATGTATATGACAGAGATGATGTGATCGAGAAATACGGAACCTCCTTTGAGCCCAAATACGAGAACTGGGAAGAACTCATAGGGGATGTGGAATTCAGAAACGTAAGCTTTATGTACCCCGATGGCAGCGAGCTGGTATTGAAAGATTTCAATCTAAAGGTCAGGGCAGGGACAATGGTCGCTATAGTCGGTGAGACCGGCGCGGGCAAATCCACCTTGGTAAATTTGGTGTGCAGATTCTTTGAGCCCACCGAGGGAGATGTTCTGATAGACGGCAGACCAGCAAACGACAGGGCTCTGATCTGGCTCCACTCGAAGCTGGGCTATGTGCTTCAGACTCCCTATCTCTTCTCCGGCTCCGTAAGGGATAATCTCCGCTACGGAAAGCCAAAAGCCACAGATGAAGAGATCTGGGAAGCTTTGAAACTTGTGTCCGCCGACAGGATCGTAAAAAATCTGGCCTTTGGCCTGGATACGAATGTGGGCGAGGGAGGCGACACCCTCTCCACCGGCGAAAAGCAGCTCCTTTCATTTGCAAGGGCGCTCCTCTCGAATCCCCGTATACTGATACTGGACGAAGCGACGGCCTCCGTGGATACAGTGACGGAAAAGGCAATACAGGATGCCATAGCTTATGTCACAAAGGGACGCACCAGCTTCGTCATCGCCCACAGGCTCTCCACAATCACCGGCGCGGATGTGATACTTGCTGTGCAGGACGGTCATATAACAGAACAGGGCACCCACGAGAGCCTCATGACAAAGAAAGGCTACTATTACGAGCTTTACACCAAACAATATGATGATGCTGTGATAGATCAGATAGGTTGATATGAACAGAAATAAATACACGAAAACTTCTATGATATTATATTTTATGTCAGGATCGAAGAGATGGTTTATCCTGGCAGCCCTCTGCACCTGTATGGTCAGCGTATTTGACATGGTAAACCCGCGGCTGATCCAATACATACTTGACGAAGTGATAACAAAAAATATCCCGGTGTTGCCCAAAATAGTCGTTACAATAGTGATCGTGGCCGCTGCCGCCGCGCTCTTCCGCTATCTTTTCAAGCTGACAAACTCTATCGGAGCCGAAAAACTGGTGAAGCACATGCGCGACAGCCTGTTCTCCCACATCATGGAGCTTCCCTACTCCTGGTACAAGGAAAACCGAACCGGAGACATCATACAGCGCTGCACCTCGGATGTGGAAACCGTAAAAAACTTTCTCTCAGAACAGCTAACGGAGCTAGTGCGTACTCTGATACTCATAACCTTTGCCGTAATCTGTATGTTTAACATCTCTATCACCCTGTCTCTCATCAGTCTCATTTTTATTCCGGTAATCGTAATCTATTCCCTTATATTTTTCAAGAAGATCGGAAATGCCTTTGAGACTGCCGACGAGAGCGAGGGACGCCTCTCTTCAATGGTTCAGGAGAACCTGACAGGAGTGAGAGTTGTCAGAGCCTTCGGACGTGAGCGCTACGAAACTGACAAATTCACCGATTTCAATAATGAGTACACGGGGATGTGGGTTCACCTCATGAAAATTCTCTCGGAGTACTGGGCCGTGGGCGACTTCTTTACCAGCACCCAGATCCTGATATGCGTAGTTATGGGCTGTATATACTGTGTGGATGGCATTCTGACTCCTGGGGAGATAGTGGCCTTCATCTCCTACAATTCAATGATGGTATGGCCCGTGAGACAATTAGGTCGCGTGATCTCTGAAATGAGCAAGGCCAGCGTCTCCATCGACAGGATCAGATACATCATGAATTCCGAGTCAGAGGAAGAAATATCCGACACCGCAGAGATCAATGTAAAAACTGACCCCGTCGTCCGCTTCTCGAGTGTGAACTTTTCCTATCCCGACGCGGAGGCCGGCATTTTCGCAATAAAGGATATGAGCCTTGAGATAAAGATGGGAGAGACCGTGGGAATACTGGGCGCCACGGGAAGCGGGAAATCCACGCTGATGTTGCTGCTCTGCGGTCTTTACCCGCTAAAGAAAGGTATTGACAGTGGTCATATCACTGTATTTGGGCGGGACATCTCGGAAATAGACAAAAAAGCATTGCGAAACAGAGTTTCCATTGTTCTGCAAGAGCCATACCTCTTCTCGCGTACTCTCTATGAAAATCTGTGTCTGGGGAAGGACTCCGCCACAAAAGAAGCCGTCGAGGCTGCCGCAGAGACAGCAGCTCTGGATGTAGACTTCGACACCTTCGTAGGGGAGAAGGGCGTGACCCTGTCAGGTGGGCAGAAGCAGCGAGCCGCTATCGCAACTGTCCTCATTAAAAATCCTGATATCATGATCTTTGACGACTCCCTGTCCGCAGTCGACGCGGCCACCGAAAAAAAAATCCGCCGCAATCTGATAGAAAAGACGAGGGAGTCTACGGTCATCATCATATCACACCGCATATCCACCATCATGCATGCGGACAGGATTTTTGTCCTGTCAAACGGATCCCTGATCGAGAGCGGAAACCATCACGAACTGCTGCAAAAAAAAGGGGTCTACAGATCGGTGTACGACCTGCAGACCTCTGTATAATCATATTTACTCTTATTCACCTACATTTTCGAATACGCTTGCCAGCGGTGAGTCTGAATCCAGAAAAAGTGTAGTATTTCCGCCGGACAGCGACTCCTTCGCCGCATCCAGCTGTCTCACAAAGCTATAGTAGTCAGCCTTTCCCTCATCATTATAGGCCTCGGAAAGTATCTTCATGTACTCTGCCTCACCCTCAGCCTCAAGCAGCGCGGCATCAGCCTGTGCCTTTGAAACGGTGACCGAAACCTCCTTGTCGGTGGTATTGCGTATCTTCTGAGCCTCAGACTGTCCCTGCGCCTTGTAGGCTGCGGCTATATTGTTTCTCTCGGTTATCATACGATTGTATACAGCCGCCTTGTTCTCCTCGGGGAGATCCAGCGTCTTTATCTTTACATCGTCGATATTGATACCATACTGTTCGGGAGACGCCTCCGCGATCCTGGTCAGGATCTTGTCAGAAACGCTCATGACCTCGATCTCTGCCACATTCTCCTCGGATACGATGTCATTTACCTCCAGATCCTCCAGAGCATCCACATTGTTTATGACGGTGATCTTTCCGTCACGGCTGGCGATGAGCTCATCCTGGGTAATGGAGGAAATCTCCACCTTCATGGCGTTGTATACCATGGAATTGATCTTGCTCTCTGCATTTACCGCAGCTGCCGAGAGCGTCTGCGTATACTTGGTGGGGTCTGTCACATGCCATATCACATAGGCATTTACCACCATTTTTTTCTTGTCGGAGGTATATATCTCGGTCTCGTTGATATCGTAGAGCTGCTTTGCCTTCGGGATGGAATTTACGGTCTGGATAAGGGGTATCCTGACAGAAAAACCGGGATTATCCACCACCGAGGTGATCTTTCCCAGAGTCTTTACAACATTATACTGGTTCGGATATGTGATGAAGCAGGTGAGCTCTATGATTATCACTACCAGCACTATCCCTACCGCAAGCCACACGATCCCAGGAGCCCTGGTTTTTTTCTTTCCATTACTCTTGTATTCTTCCATAACTATTCCTCCTCTCCGGATGAGGTCTGGCCGGTTCCGGAAGAAGCAGCTCTGGCTGCGGTATCTGCGATGGCGCCGTTCGTACCGAGCGCATCGCTCAGGTCATTCATAAATACCTGTGTCTTTCCGCCTGACTCATCATCATTTATGATAATCTTTACATTGGGAAGAATCTCCTCCATAGTCTCATAGAACATTCTCTGCTTTGTTATGAGAGGGTACTTGACGTATTCCTCGTACTCTTTCAGGAAACGGGCAACCTGACCTGTGGCCTCGTTGATACGAGCCTGCTTTGTCGCCTCGGCAGCTCGCACGATCTTGTCCGCCTCTGCCTCTGCCAGAGGGAGCTGCTCATTCCTGTATTTGTTCGCCTCGTTGATAGCGGATTCCTTATTCTGCTTCTCAGTCTCCACACCCGCAAAAGCATCCTTTATCTCCTGTGTCGGGGGCTCTGCGTCCTGCATCTGAATATCCACGATGGATAGACCGATATTCGTGGACTCCAGACCGTCCTTTACCACATCCTTTATATTGTTCTGGATGTCACTCTTTGCTACGGTAAGCACCGAATCAACCGGGTAAGCCGAAACTGTGCTTCGTATGGCATTCTGCACCATATTTTTCAGGATGGCGGCAGGCGCGTCCGAATTGTACATATAAGCCACGGGGTCAGTCACCTGATAGGTCACATAAAAGTCCACCATTATGAAATTCATGTCGTTTGTGATCATGATGGACTCGTAATCGCGGTCTGATGTGGTTCCGTCGTTGTTGTCCACATAGCCAATAGTCAGAGAGCGCACAGTCGTATCCACCTTTGTGACCTCCTGTATGACCGGGATCTTAAACTGCAATCCCCTGTTGGTATTGAGAGTCGGACTGCCAAAGGTGGTAACGACGGCTGTCTCGGTCTCCTTCACCGTATAGAAGCTGTTGATACCGAGAAATACCAGCACCAACACTATAACGACTGCTGTGACGACCTTTCTGGTCTTATTCTTATCAATATTGATATTCATATTCACTCCTGATCCTGAGGGTGGCGGTGTCTGTTGTCCGTCCATATATCAGTTCCTTTCGTATATAGATCACTTCCTTACTTCAAGAAGCTTTGCCTTCAGCTCGTCTTCCATCTTAATCATCTGCTCCTCTGCGGCGGCGCGCTTCTCGCGACCCTCTGCCTGTATCCTCATGACCTCGTCAAAGGTCGAGATCAGATTCTCATTAGTCTTCTGCAGAGTCTCTATATCTACGATACCGCGCTGTGACTCCTTCTCAGTCTCGATGGTGGCGGTCTTTAATGCCTCTGCATTCTGGAGCAGCATCTGGTTTGTCACATCCGATACGGCGCGCTGTGCCTTTGCGGCCTGAGTGGCGTTCTCGATACCGAGGGCGATGACCATCTGGCTCTTCCAAAGAGGAATGGTATTGACGATGGTCGAATGGATCTTGTCCACCATCTCCATGTCATTTGCCTGGATCATACGGATCTGGGGCGCCGTCTGCATAGCGATGGTACGGGTTAGCTCTAGATCAACGATCTTCTTTGAGAAGCGCTCTACCTTTTCCTGATAGTCTCTCACTGCCTGAGCGTCCGCTGCCTCGCCGGTCTCATCAGCCTTTGCCTTCAGGGCGGGAAGTGTCACCTCCTCAGCCTCTTTAAGCTTTCTCTTTCCGGCAATTATCTGCATTGAAAGATCACGGTAATACTCCAGGTTCATATCGTACATCTTGTCGAGGGTGGCAGAATCCTTCATAAGCCTGGTCTCATGATCCTCCAGGGAATTCACGATCTTTCCCACATTTACCTCGGCTTTGTCGTACTGTGCCTTCATGGCTGCCAGCTTGTCAGCAGGCTTTTTGAAAAGATTTCCGAAAAAGCCTCTGTCCTCCTCCTGCCCGATATTCTTTAATTCTCCTACCACGCCGGTAAGCAGGTTCCCGATCTCTCCCATGTCCTTTGCGCGAACATTCTCCAGTGCTTTCCCCGAAAAATCGGCCATCTTTGCCTGGGTTGCGGCACCGTAGGTCATAATCTGGTTTGAGTCCGTGATATCAATCTGCGCCATGTAATTCTTGATAGTGTTTTCGTCCTCATCTGTCAGATTATCGGGATTTACCTGCTCGATCAATCCGGTCTGCTGTTCTGATAAAGCATCCTCTACTACTGCTGTATCTGCCATTTTTCGTTCCTCCTTTATACTAAACCTTCCTGCTTTAACATATTTTTCATCACCTCCACATCTGTGGTGATGTCCAAACTTTTGTCCACGAACATATCATCAAAAAGCTTGTCGAAGGCATCATTCATGGCATCGATGGTATCTTCAATCTCCCGCTTTGAATTCTCTATTGTCTGTGTACTCTTTTTCTGCCTGTCAAGATCCGCATAAGCATTGAGAAGCTTTACCGTGGTGGGCAGATAGTAGTTCATCAGACGCCTCAAATCCTCCGTCAGCGCCGGCTCCTCCTTTGCCCGATCCAGTATCTGTCTTACCGAGTGCTCCATCCTCTCGATCTTTCCGGAGATCTCCTCGCCGGGGATCATGTCGTTGCACTTGTGAATCTCCTTAATATAGGACTCACCCTGGGCAAATATCTCCTGCTGATTCTTTGTGTAGACCTTCTGTCTCTCCTCCTCAGCCTTCGCTTTTGATTCCTGCTCCAAGGCTGCCCGGTTCTGCTCATCCCGCAGACGATTGTACTCGTCGTAGATCTTATTTGTGGTCATGAGGGTCTTTAAATTGTCATCCAGATGTCCCTCACGAAACCAGCCGTTTTTGATCATTTTTTTCAGATCGCTGACAATGAATTTCGGGCTCTTCTGTGAGATCTGCGCCAGACGACCGACCTCGATGTAGTCCTTGCTGCCGATAGCCTTTATATATGACTCATAGCGCCCGGTCTTCATCAACAGCCTTCCTGCTCCCCAGGCTGCGCCAAGAGAGGCAATCGGCAATATCATAAGCAGACCGAACACAAGCTTTGAGATGCCGGAAGCCGCCACAAACAGTGGCACAAATACAATAAGCAGTATGATCCCCAAAATCAGTCCTATGGACATTCCCACGATGGCGCCGACCTTGGTCATGGCTGTGTCCTTGTATTTCAAGGATGATACCGACGGATACTGAACCTGCTCTACTGTTCCGGACTGCGGCCTATTGAAGGATTCATTATATTTTCTCTCGTAGAATTGCTCCTGATAGGCGCGGCGGTTTTTTGAGACTTCCTGATATGAGGAATTTCCTGTGACTGTTTTAACCGCACGGTTTGCGATGGAGCTTACATCGCGGCTCAGGTTCTTAAAATTCCCGGTCCTGATGGCGTCTGATATTAAATTTTTGGTCTCTTCACCGAGATCTCGCAGTTCACTGCGGTCATCCATACTCTCCTCCAAGTATGCAATATTAGTTTTCCTTAAAAATGCTCACCAATTGAATTAGTATACCACTATCATACAATGATTTCAAGATTTCTTATTACCGCACCCGTCACCTTTATTACTCACTTTTTCAATCAAGTGTGCATGAAAACAGCCCCCTCAATTTTCATCAAGGAGGCTGCCAAAAGTCAATTATTATTTAAGGAATTTGAGACCACGGACTATGGGAAGCTCTTTTGCCTGACCCTTTCCTACATACACAACACCCATGATGTCAAGTACCAGGATGATGATCGAACAGATTCCGCCTGCTACGGGAACAATACAGGTCCAGCACAGAACTGCCGAAAATATCGCAACCAACAGCTCACAAACGGTAAGCTTTAATGATTGGCGCACATGGAAGTTTGCAAACTTTGATTCCCTGCAAAGCAATGCACAGATGATAACACCCAGAAGGCTGGTCAGATACGGCAGCATCGCGATAACCTTGTTCTCAGCGATATCTCTCGGATCCATCTCCGCGGTGTGATCAAACATATCCGACTGCACCGGATAAACCGGCTGTCCGGGTTCGGGTCCTGGTGCAGGTCCGGAACCGGGTGCCGGTCCGGGTCCTGGTGCAGGTCCGGAACCGGGTACTGCAAGAGGCTTTCCACATTGAGGACAAACGGCTGTCCCATCCGGAATGTTCGCTCCACAATTAGCACAAAACATGATGCTCCTCCTTTTACATTCAAATAATACAAGATTTCACTACGGTGAAGATTATAGTCTGATATATGAAAAAAGTCAATATGAAAAGGCTTTACAGGCACTCCTGCTTAATTCCTGTATAATATGCGTCCAAATCGCTTATATCGTTAGTGATCCTGTCATATATGTAATGGTCTAATTGAGTCGGAACCCAACCTGTAAAAATCTATTTCTTGTCAAAGGTGTCTGACACATTGGTAAGCAGCTCTCTGATAGGCAGATGCTGCGGGCAGACCTTCTCGCACTTGCCGCACTTAATACAGTCAGAGGCCTTACTGTGTCCGTCGCGGGAAATTATGTCATAATACATGCCACTGTTCCAATCATGGAACGCCTCGTGGGCGTTCAGGCAGGCAAACAGGTCTGGTATGCGTATGTTCTTCGGACACTCGTTTTCCTCGATACAGTAACGGCAGGAGGTACAGGGTATGAGATTCAGATTGTTGAATATACCGCAGACCTGCGCCACAGTGGTCAGCTCCTCCTCACTCAGCGGCTTAAAGTCCTTCATGGCGGTCAAATTGTCCTTCATCTGGTTCACATCGCTCATTCCTGACAGTACCATAGCGATACTCGGGTGGCTTGCCGCAAAACGGATGGCATAGCCTGCGTTCCTACCCTCTTCCGAGGTGAAATCTCCTATGCCGTCTCCCCCCAGCTGTCTGGCGAATCTTTCATTTGCTTCAGGGGGGAGCTTTACGAGACTTCCACCCTTTACGGGCTCCATTACGATGACCGGCTTGTTGTGCTTCTCGCAGACCTCGTAAACCTTTCGACTCTCCACCGACGCATCCTCCCAATCCACATAATTGAGCTGGATCTGCACGATCTCCACCTCCGGGTGCTCTGTCAATATCATATCCAAAACATCTGCCTTGTCGTGGAAGGAAATACCGAAATGGCGGATCAGTCCCTCATCCTTCATTGCATAGGCCGTCTCGTAGGCCTTCAGTTTCTTGAATTTCTGATAATTGTTCTTGTCCTGTGCGTGCATCAGATAGAAGTCAAAATAGTCCACGCCGCAAAGTGAGAGTTGCTTTTCCAAAAACGGACGGATTTCTTCAGTCTTATTGAAATAGGGATCCGTCAGCTTATTGGTAAGCAGGAACTGTGAACGGTCATAACGCTTTGCGACGCACTCTGCTATGGCAGTCTCAGACTTTCCGTCGATATAGCCATGAGCCGTATCAAAATAATTAAAACCCGCCGCGATAAAGTCGTCTGCCATCCTGCAGAATTGCTCCTTGTCCACCTCGCCATCCTTCATAGGCAGTCTCATACACCCGAAGCCGAAATTTCCATGAATCTCACCGAAAAATTTATTTTCTGTCATATAATACCCCCTGTTTTCACACATTCCTCGCTACATCATTCTTATTTAACTTGTATAAGCTTCATACATTCCACCTTTTATTTTCAACAACGCATTTTTTTCTATTATAACATGCCGGTCGTGATATATAAAATTTCCATATTGTGCTTTTTTAAAAACAGGATAGAACATCAGTATAAAGAAAAAAACATCCGGCGGATGTTTTTTAGGAGATTCTGATAGTTAATGCGGGTAACCGGACTTGAACCGGTACGAGATTACTCCCGAGAGATTTTAAGTCTCTTGTGTCTGCCTATTCCACCACACCCGCAACTAAACCTAACGGGCTGGCCTAAATGAGGCAATCGCCATCAGGCTAAGTGGACCTTCGGGGACTCGAACCCAGGACCGACCGGTTATGAGCCGGTTGCTCTAACCAACTGAGCTAAAGGTCCGAAATTAAAAGCCGATGATCGGACTCGAACCGATAACCTGCTGATTACAAATCAGCTGCTCTGCCAATTGAGCCACATCGGCCTGCTTTCGTTATTCATGAATGACCCCGACGGGAATCGAACCCGTGTTACCGCCGTGAAAGGGCGATGTCTTAACCGCTTGACCACGGAGCCAAACTGGCTGATAAACACAACGCCTGTGTTTCAGCGACTGAACTCCCCGAGTAGGGCTCGAACCTACAACAACTCGGTTAACAGCCGAGTGCTCT
>CALFUE010000196.1 GCA_937916345.1 uncultured bacterium | reverse complement strand
AGCGCGGCTGAGTATTTTGAGTTTGTCCGTAAGAATTCCGAGGTGGCGGATCTGTCTTTTTCTTATGAGTTTAAAAATAATCTCAAGCCTGTTATGTCAAATGAAGTTGGCTCATTTATCGGTAATGGCGTAGAATTTGCAGAAGGCATATCCGATAACTACGGGGCGCTGAAGTTTCCGGGAGGTCAGTCAGAGGACAATCTAGTGAGCTTCCCTGTAAAGCTTATACCCGTCGGCAGCCATACTGTGTCAATGTGGATAAAACCCATGGAGGTCCAGAACTGGATATCTGTTTTTTTCGTCAGATATACCAGAGGTTTTGAGTCATTTATGCCCACCGTCAGCGGAGGAGTTTCCATATACAGGAGACACGCCGATGTGGTGAACGATGTGGATAAGTGGAGCGACATTCTGACTGCCGTCGTCCCTCTCAGGAAATGGACCTATGTGACCATGGTCTATGACAACTTTAATGATATGATGAGGCTTTATTTAAATGGTGAGCTGGTGGGGCATATCCGGGATGTGGAGCCACTGGGTGAGGTCTCAATGGTCTATCTGGGAGGCGATGTATATCAGGAGTCTTTTCGCGGATTTGTTTCGGCATTCCAGGTTCATTCAGGGGTGCGTACCGGTGAGGAGATCGCGGAGATATACGAGTCCTTTAAGAGTGAGCCCGGTTACAGGGGAGATGAGGCTGCTGAGGAGGCAGTCGAATATATAGTTCACGATCCCGCCGTCTATGAGGACCCGATCTCAAAGAAATTTTATCTCTATACTACAGACGCTGTCGGCTGGACTTCAAATGACATGGTCCACTTCAAGTCCCTGGGCAGGGTGGTGGAGGGCGTCGGTGAGGAGGCTTTATCCTGGACCGGCAGTGAAGCTGTCTGGGCTCCCGATATCGTGAAGGTGGGGGATGAGTACAGGCTTTACTGTTCGAATTCCAGCTGGGGTGTTCAGAGATCCTGCATATTTATGGCTGTGTCAAAAAAAGCCTCCGGTCCCTTCGTACCAAAGGCCGTTGTGTTAAAGACCGACGAGACTCTGGATGTAAACGGAATAGACGCAAATATCATCGCAGATCACGAGACGGGAGAGCAGTATCTGCTCTATGGCTCCTTCTGGGGAGGAGTTCATATAATGCCTCTGGATAAAGAGACGGGACTCGCGAGAAATGCGGGAGAGGATAATACCGGAGTCGGCAGCCTGAAGCTGATGAAGGACTACAGGGAAGGGATGACGATTTTAGATCTTCCTGATGAGGAGAGGATAAAGCGCCGCGGCAAATGTATTGCCAGACGTCCGCTGTGGAATGACGGCGCTATCGAGGGGCCCTACATGGTCTATGACAATGACAGCGGTTACTATTTTCTCTTTGTATCCTACGGCTCATTGAGGAATGATTACAATATCAGAGTTGGGAGAAGTAAGAATATTACCGGACCTTTTCTGGATTTTAACGGGAGAGATATGACAGATGTGGATGATAAGGACTGTTCTGTCGGACTACTCATCGCGTGCGGCTACAAGTGGCTCGGAGGAACCGGTAATATGGGACCCGGGCACAATTCCGTCATCTTCAGGGAGAACGGGGAGAAGTATCTGGTCTGTCATATCAGAAAGCAGCGTTTCTGTGAGCAGGATCCGGGACCTGGATTTTTACAGATAAGAAAGCTTTTCATATCGCCGGACGGCTGGCCATTTGTATGTGCCGAGCCTTATAAATACGAGGTGATGAATTGCGTGAGAGACGAAATCATATCGGGAGTTTACGAGAGGATCGAGCTGCGGCCATCAGTTCCGCAGGGTGTCATGCATGCACATCCTATGGAACTGCTGGAAAATGGAGATCTGTTGATCTGTTCTGTCAGAGGCAGATGGGAGAGAACCGGGGATTATACTCTGCGGCTCTCCTATGGAGATACCACAGAATATATCCGGTTAGAAAAGGGAGTGGATGCCGAGAGCGAAAAGACTACGATTATCCTCTCAGGCATCTCAAGCCGGGGTATATGCACCTGGGCCAAAAAGAAGAATTATATGTAGGGAAACACTGATTAAGTGTTTTCCCCGCGAAAATCGCAGGCACGAAGCGCCTGCGATTTTCTGCGATCCTTGCGGAGCGTTTTTTTAGATCATTTTTTGCTGTAGTAGTCGTCGAGGGCGGACTTTATGGCTTCCTCTGCCAGAACCGAGCAGTGCATCTTGTAGTCGGGAAGTCCGTCCAAAGCTTCCGCCACAGCTTTATTTGTCAGCTTCATTGCGTCGCTCACGGGTTTGCCCTTGATGAGCTCCGTTGCCATAGAGCTGGAGGCTATGGCGCTGCCGCAGCCGAATGTCTCAAACTTCACATCCTCTATGATGTCATCCTCGATTTTCAGATACATTTTCATTATGTCACCACATTTGGCGTTTCCTACTTCGCCGATTCCGTTTGCGTCCTCTATCACACCTACATTTCTCGGATTTCTGAAGTGATCCATCACTTTTTCACTGTATAATGCCATTTTCTTAAACCTCCTTGATATCATAGCGAGGGGCTTTTGACCCTTGTATCATATTATGATGTCGGGGTCAAAGGGTATTTTGCCCCCGACTATGATAAACTGGCGTTATCAGAGGTGGAGAAAGAATTATGTCTGAGAGAAAATATATAAAGATCCGCGGTGCGCGGGTTCATAATCTGAAAAATATTGATGTCGATATACCGCGCAATGAATTTGTGGTTCTGACAGGTCTTTCCGGATCGGGAAAGAGCTCGCTGGCCTTTGATACCATATACGCGGAGGGACAGCGCAGATATATGGAGTCTCTCTCCAGTTACGCCAGAATGTTTCTGGGGCAGATGGAGAAGCCGGATGTGGAAAAGATAGAGGGGCTTTCGCCTGCCATATCCATCGACCAGAAGAGCACCAACAGAAACCCGCGATCAACAGTTGGAACGGTGACGGAGATCTACGACTATTTCAGGCTGCTCTACGCCAGGATCGGAATACCTCACTGCAAAAACTGCGGCAGGGAGATATCCAGACAGACCGTTGATCAGATCGTTGACAGGATAATGGAGTATGAGACCGGGACGAAGCTGATGCTTCTGGCTCCGGTCGTCCGCGGAAAAAAGGGTCGCCACGAAAAGGTTTTAGAACGCGCAAGGAGGTCCGGTTATGCCAGGGTGATAGTGGACGGCAATCAGTATGAGCTGTCCGAGGAGATAGAGCTGGACAAAAATATAAAGCACAGCATTGAGATAATCGTCGACAGGATCGTGGTGAAGGAGGGCATCGAAAAGAGGCTTTCTGATTCGCTGGAGAGCGTCTTTTCGTTGACGGACGGCATGGTGATCGTGGATGTGATAGGGGGCGAGTCCCAGACGTTTTCCACATCTCTGGCGTGCCCGGACTGCGGTATCTCCGTGCCGAAGCTGGAACCCAGATCCTTCTCCTTCAACAATCCCTTCGGAGCCTGTCCCGAGTGTTCTGGCCTTGGTTTTCGCATGGAGTTTTCCCCAAAGCTCATCGTGCCGGATGAGTCGCTGTCCATCTCTGAGGGAGCCATATCCTGCATGGGCTGGTATTCTTCCAACGATCCGAAAAGCTTTGCGAACTGTCTGCTTCAAGCCCTTGCTAAGGAGTACGGTTTTTCTCTGGACACCCCTTACGAAAAGCTTCCGGAAGAGATAAGACATATGCTGATGTACGGCTTTGACAGGCAGGTTAGCGTCCACTACAAGGGACAGCGTGGAGAGGGAGATTATCCCACTCTCTTTGAGGGTCTGATCGATAATATGAACCGAAGATACAGGGAGACTGCCTCGGATTCCATGAAGGCCGAGTACGAGGAGTTTATGGAGATCACCCCCTGTACGCTCTGCGGCGGCATGAGATTAAAAAAGGAATTCCTTGCCGTCACGGTATCGGACAAGAATATCTACGAGATTACAAATATGTCCGTAAAGGACCTTGATGAATATCTCAGGCAGATGCAGCTCTCAAATATGCAGATGAAGATAGGAGAGCTTTTGCTGCGTGAGATAAAGGGCAGAGTGGGTTTTCTGATGGATGTGGGACTGTCCTATCTTTCGCTGTCGAGACCTACGGGCACTCTGTCCGGAGGCGAGGCTCAGCGTATCAGGCTGGCCACCCAGATAGGCTCGGGTCTGGTGGGAGTCGCATATATTCTGGATGAGCCTTCAATAGGACTCCATCAGAGGGATAATGACAAGCTCATCGCTACCCTGAAGCGCCTGAGGGATCTTGGAAATACTCTGATCGTGGTGGAGCATGATGAGGACACCATGAGGGAGGCCGACTGGATAGTGGATATCGGTCCCGGAGCGGGAGAGCACGGCGGAGAGGTGGTAGCCGAGGGAACCGCGTGGGATATTGTGGAGATAGAGAACTCCGTGACAGGAGATTATCTGGCGGGAAGAAAAAAGATCCCGGTGCCGGAGGTGAGAAAGAAGCCCACGGGCTGGATAACGGTAAAGGGCGCTGCCCAGAATAATCTGAAAAATATAGATGTAAAGATCCCGCTTGGTGTCATGACCTGCGTTACTGGTGTTTCAGGTTCGGGTAAATCTTCACTTATAAATGAAATACTTTATAAGCGCCTTGCTAAAGTGCTGAATCGTGCTCATACGCATGCCGGGGCTCATAAAACT
>CALFUE010000195.1 GCA_937916345.1 uncultured bacterium | reverse complement strand
GTGGTATGCACAGTCGGTGGACTCCTTCTCGTTTCCGGTCCTCAGAAGAGGTGATGAACAGCACCACTCGTCGGGTCCGAGGCAGTTCATCTGAACTCCTGCACGGTCGAGTACCCTGACACCGGCCTGTGCGATGTGCTGCATCCTGTATGATCCGGTACATCCTGCGAAGAATATGACGTTAGCAGGAACATGCCTCTCGACATCCTCAGGCCACCATGCGTCCCTCTTGCTGTCGGGCTCGTTGTAGGGGTTGTGGTTCTTGTGGATGCTCTTACCCATCGCTACTGCTGCGGGCATAGGTCCGATTCCGACATCCACCATCCACTTCCTCATGGTCTCCCAAAGGTCCACAAGACGGATCTTGGCGTGACAGACTACTTCACAGTTTCCGCATCCTGTACACTTGTACATCGCATCGACGAACTCGGGGCTCAATTCAACAGGCCTTCCGAGGAACTTGTCCATAGCTCCCAATGCTTTCAGGTCGATCTGCTTGAGATAGTAGATCTTTCCCCTGGGTGTGACTGAATCCCAAGGTGTCTGGTTGTGCGCCTCGCACACGTCGATACAGTAACCACACTGAACGCACTGTGTGAGCTCCTGCGCGATATGCGGCATGTTGTAGATTTTCTTACCGAGTAGTTCTGGCATTTCTTATCCCTCATGGAGCGGGGGCTCCGGATGTAATGTTAATGCGACCCTTTTCCCTTATTTAATACCTGAGTGAGCCATTGTGTTCATGACATTGTTCTGTAATATGATAAACAGTATCAGGTTTGGCAGAAACATGATCAGCGAGGCCGCTGCCGCGACTCCCTGTCCGGCCACGGTGTTGGTAGTAGAGGTGGATGTCAGCGTATTCATGTAGAATGCCAATGTCTTTAAGGAATCATCGTTGATGTAGTAATTTGAGGCCTCGAGGTTTGTCCATACCTGCTGGAATACCAGGATGGCGGCGGTTGCGATGGCAGGCTTTATCATAGGTATTATGACCTTTGTGTAAATCTGCCATTCCTTTGCGCCGTCCACATAGGCGGCCTCTATCAGTGAATCCGGAACCTGATCCGTGAACTGCTTCATCAGGAAAAGCGCCACGGGAAGAGGTATCAGCGGAAGTATTTCTGCGAAGTAGGTATCGATAAGCCCGAGCTTGTTTACTATGAGGTATCTCGGGATCATAACAGCCACGGGCACGAACATCAGCGCCAGCTGATTGATCTGGAGCATCGTGTCACGTCCTCTGTATTTCAGCTTTGAGAGTGAATATGAAGCCATGGTTGAGATCAGCAGTGATGCCAGCACCACAACTCCCGTTACCAGCAAGCTGTTGAATATATATTTACTCAAGGGTATACCCGCGGATCTCGAAGCCTTGAACAGCTGCCTGAAATTGTCAAGCGTGGGATGCAGCGTTATAAACTTCGGAGGAAACGCGAAGAGCTCCTCCATGGGTTTGAACGCGTGGAATATGATGAATATGATTGGCAATCCCGTCAAAAGAACCATTGGTATTACAAAGATGTAAAGCTTTATCTGACCCTTCTCGAATTTGTCGGGATTCATCCGATGTCCTTTGTATGCAGCCATATCTGTCTCCTTCTAAAAAATCAAAATCAGTCTTTTTCGCCGAAAAGCTTTGTGCTTACTACCGAAAATATTTGTACTATCAAGAGCAGTACAACCGAAATCGCCGCAGCGTACCCCATCTCGTAACGGATGAAACCGTAGTCCTCGATATGGTTTACGATGAGCTGTCCGGCGTAACCCGGAGTGGGATTTCCGGCAAGCATGGTCGCGATGGTACCATTCTGGAAGGAGTTAACTATCTGCATAACCGCCGCGAAGAGCATCTGAGGCTTCATGCTGGGGATGGTCACATAGATCATCTCCTGGAAACGGTTACGGACTCCATCGATGGCCGCCGCCTCGTAGAGCTCCTCGTCGACATTCAGCAGACCTGCCAGGATCGAGAGAAAGCCGACACCCATGCTGGCCCAAAGGCCTATGATGATGATGATGGGAAGCAGGTAGTCCGCATTCACCAGCCAGATAACAGGCTCGTTGATGATACCCAGATTCATCAGCCATGAGTTGATGTAGCCTGTCTGGTCACCGGTGAACATGATCTTCCAGAGAACCGTCATGGCCACACCGCTGGTCATACTGGGTGAGTAGAGAACCAGGGCAAAGATCGTACGCGGGAGCTTGGTCATATTCGCCAGCGCCCAGGCCAGCAGAAAAGAAAGGATATATCCGCCCACACCGACTATCAGCGCGTACTTGACTGTGTTTGGCAATACGAACTTCATAAAAGTGTCATCACTGGTGATGAGGTTTATGTAGTTCAGCAGTCCCACAAAGCCCGGCGCCTGGATGGTATTAAAGTTTGTGAATGACAGTGCCGCGGCTATCACTACCGGCGCCAGTATAAAAATCGTAAAAAGGATCGCATACGGGAGTACGAACAAGTAACCATATTTGTTGGAATGACTACGGCTTCCTACTTTTTTCTTCTTAAACATTTCCTACCTCACCGTTTATTGTTTACCACGATTCAAAATTTCCCGAACCTTTTCCACATCAGGTATCTCGTATTCCTTAATGACATTGCCCTCGCTATCCAGATAGCCGAACTCCTCAAGCTTTCTCTCGGTCTCTCTCCGGACTATCTTTACGACCTCGTCCACACGGGATCGCAGGGATTCACCGTTTACGACCACATCATTAAAGGCGTTTGAAACCTCGCGTTCCATCATGTATGATCCGAGAAGTCTGGGCGCCTCGAGTATGTATGTCGCCTGCTCCATGATAACCTCCTTGTCCTTTGTGGGATAGGGAAGCTTTGAGAACGCCTCAAGGTTTGCCGTAGGCCAGATATACTCATCACCGTACATGATCTGAAGGCTCTGTCCGAACTCGGCCTGTGTGGAGGCATCCGACCACCACTTCATGAACTCCCACGCCTGTTCTTCGCGGTCTCTGTCGGAATGGAACATGATGGTGCTCTCGGCGCCGCCGGACATGTATCTTTTGATCTCACCTGTCTCGGTATCCTCGATTCCGGGAACCAGGGTTATCTCCCAGGAATTGGCAATCTCGGGAGCTGCGTTCAAAATCAGGTTGTATGAGTTGAAATCCGCTATACCAATACAGAGGTCTCCGTTTCTGAAGTGCTGGTAGAAGTTTGGCACATCCACCGGCATATCATAGAGTGTGAAGAGCTCTGTCAGATACGTGAAGCCGTCCACAGCCTCCTGCTCGTCAACTGTGATGTCAAGTGCCGTATCTCCGTAGAGTCTTCCGTCATGCTGGAATATAAGAGGCGTGGTTCCATGGAAGTTTCTCATGGCTGTCATGGCCGCCGTGGGATAGTAGACATTCAGTCCTCTCATCTTCAGGTCAGGCATGAGGGCAATGAGCTCCTCCATGGTGTTGGGAACTTCGAGTCCCAGTTTTTCCAATATGTCAACCCTGTAGAACATGACATAAAAGTTCATTGTCTCAGGAAGCGATATCAAAGAATCTCCTATGACCGAGGGAACCAGAATACCCTCCGAGTACCTGCTGAACACCTCAGCGTAGTCGTCGAACTGTGACAGATCCACCAACGCCCCTCTGGTACCGAGCTCAAAGGGGATCGAGTAGTTCAGTCCCGTGGCGATGTCCGGAGTGTCGCCCGATGCGTTGGAGAGCACCAGCTTGTTGGCGTCCGTCATGAGGGAGAGATCTACCTGTATGCCTGTGGCAGGGGTGAATTCATCATCGATCATTTTTTGCATAATCTCTACATACTGTCTGGGTCTGTTCACCCAGACCTGTATGTGGGATTTATCCACATTACTTGCGGAGTAGGACTGTCCGAAGAATGAGTTGACGAATCTTTCTATTGAAAGACCCGCACTCTGGAAGAAATTCAGTCCTCCCGGGAGAGCCGCGCCCTCCTGATAGACATATATCCTGTCGATCGCCAGATTATTGGCATTTATCATTGTGACAAAGTTTGCGATCTGGGTGTTTACTGAGTTTACGCTGGTAGAAAGCTCGCTGACGCGATAAACCAGGTCATCAGGCTTGTCACCCAGGCTCTTCAGCTGCTTCGCCGCGATGATGAGGTAGCCGAAAGCAGCCACATCCTCGGCATTGTCAGAACCTACATACTGACCTGCGTCCTTTGCTATGGCGTAGAGCTGATCGACCCAGCCGTAGATCCTCTCCTGCACATCGGGAATGTATTTGGACAATCTCAGATCCCTGTAGCGATCCTGATTTGTTCCGGCAACCTTTGTGACCTCGAGAGAGAGATCGTTGATGCCGTTCATGACCTCATCCACAGTCTCAAGAGCGAATCTGATTGGATCCGCCGCAATCATCATGCCGATGGTGTGATCTCCGGCATCAAGATAGACGCTGAGTTTCTGTCCGTCATCCCGTGTCAGAGTCTTCGTCTGATAGCCCGTGTTGTAGGCCATAGGATAATTGAAGAAGCCGGTATCGGGAACCGCTCCATCGATCTCATAATTTATAAACACGGGAAAACCGTTCTTTTCTGACTGTCTGTAGTTCAGGGCGAAATTGTAATAACCCGGCTGATCCACATGGAACTGATAAACTATCTTTTGTCCGGCGGTGTCATAGGCGTCCTGATCCACGGTATTTAGTACGGTCTTTGATGCAGAAAGAGGTGAGAGCTCTGACTCGTACTCGCCCACGGCGTGAACGGATGAATCATTTCTCTCGTAGAAATCCTCCGCCTCTATCGTGATAAGGGCCCGGCCTTCGGCGGTGTTGTAGTCGGCAGCCTCAGGGATATACTGAGGAGCTCTCAGGGTGATATTTCCCACAAGGAAGCTTCCTTCGTTAACTGTGAAGGATACTATATGAGTTCCTTTCTCAAGCTGAAGCTTTAAGGGATCGGAATATCTGTAGCTGGCGTCCATCAGAGCCTTTGTCTCCCAGCGCATGAGCTTTTCGGGGAGAGTGACAATGGCATTGCCGTAACGGTCGTAGGAAGTCTCTTCCTCTGCGACCCAGGTGGTTTCAAACTGTAAACCCCTGCACTCATAAAAAGGATAGTCCAGATCCACAGAGAATCCCAGCTCTATGGGAAGTATGGACTCGTCATAAGAATAATAGTCGAAATAAACATCATAGAGGGCAGTCTCGGGAACATCAACCAACGCCACCACTATGTCGCCGATGGAGACATCACAGGCCGCTCCGCCGGTATATCCGTAGGTGTCGTCAGCTTCAACCGCTCCGAGAAGCAGCGCTGAATCCATGGAAATGACCACATCCGGCCCCGTGTAATCCGGCGCCGTGTAGCCTGCCGCTACATTGGTATAATTCGTAGTAAGTCTCTCACCGGAGGCAGATGTCTCGGCGGTGCTCTCCTTGATAAATTTCTTTGCCGAATCCGCGATACCCTCGATCACATCCGATAGTTCCATATTCTCTTCAGCGTAGGTCGCTACGCTGAACATCCGGGCTGTCATAGCGCAGACAATTGCAACTGCCGTGATTTTTTTGAATGTCTTTAATCTCATAAATTTCGCTCCATGCTGACCGTTGTCGATCAAAACCTTACACTGAGATGTACCACACTGCATTTCGGTATGGTGAAGTTCAGTCTGCCGTCCGTTATCCTGAATTCCGAAAATTCCTTTTTCGTAACCCTGTCCGTGTCCTCAAAAGTGTTCATGTCATGCATGTCACCTGTCACGATCTCGCCGAGCGCCTCTTCGACGCCTGCGTCAGAGAGTATCGTCTCTATATCATGATCGGCGTCGGCGGAGAGGTTGCAAACTGTGATGTGTATCTGCCCGTCCGTCCCGAGGGAAACCGACTCTGTAAGTGAGGGAACCTTGAATTCGTCCTCTATGCCAATGATCTCGCTCTCGATGTAGCTCTCCAGAAGCTCTGCGTCCTGGTGTGCCTTGTACATATCAAAAACATGATAGGTAGGTGTCTTTATCATCCTTTCTCCGTCCGTGAGGATCACGGCCTGGAGTACATTTATCATCTGGGCTATATTTGCCATGCGCACTCTGTCGCAATGCTTATTAAAGATATTGAGGTTTATGCCGGCAACCAGGGCGTCTCTGATGGTGTTCTGCTGATAGAGGAAGCCGGGGTTTGTGCCGGGCTCTACGGTGAACCAGGTGCCCCACTCGTCCACGATCAGTCCGATCTTTTTGCCATGGTCATATCTGTCCAGGATGGCCGCGTGTCTCTCTATCAGTTCCTCGATGTACATCGTCTTTGAGAGAGTTTTGTACCAGACCTTGTCGTCAAAGTCCGTGGCGCTGCCCTTTACCTCCCAGCCCTCCGGGTGAGTGTAATAGTGGAGCGATATGCCGTCCATGAATCCGTGGAGAAAATCGGGAGCATTCCTGAAGCAGGTCTTCAGCACTCCATCCATCCAGGAATAATCATCCACATTGGGTCCGCAGGCGATTTTGAATATATGGCGGTCGGAATTGTAGTCCCTGACATAGGTCTGATATCTGCGGTATTCGTTGCCATAGAACTCGGGAGTCATATTTCCGCCGCAGCCCCAGTTCTCATTTCCGACACCAAAGAAATCCACATTCCAGGGTTCCTCGTGACCGTTCTTCTTTCTCAGGTCAGCCATGGGAGAGACTCCTGAAAAGGTCATGTACTCGACCCACTCACTCATCTCAGCCACGGTGCCGCTGCCAAGGTTTCCGTTGATATATGTCTTGCAGCCCAGCTGACGGCAGAATTCCATGTATTCGTGGGTGCCGTAGCTGTTGTCCTCAACGACTCCGCCCCAGTGGGTATTGATCATGCGCTTTCGGGTGCTCTTTTCACCGATGCCATCCTTCCAGTGGTATTCGTCGGCGAAACAGCCGCCCGGCCACCGTACAACCGGTACTTTTATAGCGCGCAGGGCGTCCATGACATCCGTCCTCATACCGTTAACATTCGGTATATTTGAGTCGTCGCCTACATAAATACCCTCGTATATGCATCTGCCCAAATGTTCTGAGAATTGTCCCTGGATTTCAGGATTGATGTGTCCAAGCGTCTTCGCCGGATTGATGAATAGTTTTTTAGTCGACATATACTTTTAACTCCTTAATCATAATACAAGTTTATTAAACTATTTGATTAAATAAAATATATTCAAGCCGATCGTAATTAATATAACATGACACACTTAAATTTTCAACAGTTTTTTCAATTTAAAACCTTATTTTTTTGAGTTTTTAGGTAATATTTACAACAGATAGCCTGCATGTACCGAATTGCGCTGTTTTTAAAAATTTTTTATTTTAGAATACACATAATTATTTAATTTGTCACAAAATAAAATATGCCTTCCATTTGTTTTTTCTGAAAGAAAAGCCCCCGCATCAGCAGGGGCTTTATTTATCATCCGATGGTGGTGTACATGAAATACTTGTAACCCAGCGGGTTAGAGAAGAATCCTTTTACGGAACTCTTGAGCATATAGAGATCGGTGTAGAAGTACAGCGGTGTGATACATCCCGAATCCATCAGCATATCCTCTGCGATGTGCATCAGCGCATAGCGGGTGGTATCATCCGTGCAGCCCTTTATGGTTGAGATCAGTACATCATAGGTCTCTGACCAGGTGCCGTTTGTCACATTTACATCATAACCGTAGGCTGTAAGGTCAAGGCTGTAAACGCTCACACTCGCATGATCACCTTTACCGTACTGCACATCATTGTTTCCTGACGCTGTGGTCCACATATCAAGAAAGCATATGGGATCGTTGTAATCTGCCAGCCATCCGTTTCTCGCTACGGAGAAGTCGCCGGACTTTCTGGTGTTAAGAAATGTAGCCCACTCCTGGTTTTCAAGGGTCATTGTAATGCCTACTGACGCCATTGCGCTCTGAATGTACTCAGCGATAGCCTTGTGGGCATCGGAAGTGTTGTAGAGATAGGTGAATGTGGGAACATCCGTAAACTGACCTGTTCCCTCATCATAGGTGTAATACTTCTTTAATATCTCCACAGCCTGCTCAAAGTTAGAAGAGTAGGCGTCATCTGAAACAGCGTAGTAGCCTGCATAGTCATTGCTTCCTGCATTCTGATAGAACTCTGAGCCGTCTTCGTCCGTCATACCCATTGGGACGAATGAAGACGCGGGAACCTGTCCTCCCTGAGCTATCTCATTTACGATGTAGTTTCTGTCGTAGAGAAGACCGAAGGCTCTCCTGATCTCAGACTTTGCAGCCTCATCATTCTCGTAGGGACTGCCTGCGGGAAGCAGCGACTCATTGATATTCCAGCATACATAGTAAGTTCCCAGCTGACCTGTAACAACGAACTCATCGGGATACTCGCTCTTCAGAGAAGCGATCTCGTTTGTGGGCACATCGTCGATAAGCTGCCAATCGCCGTTCTTGAAGTTTGTGAGCATATTGTTAGCGTCATCCGAGAGATAGAAATTTATCTTTGGCATTGTGATTTCATTAGCATCAACAAAATCCGCGTTCTTCTCAATCCTGATGACACTCTGGTGATCCCAGGATGTCATCTTGTAGGGTCCGTTGCAGACATAGGTGGAAGGATCAGTAGCCCAGCCCTCATTTGAAACCACATCCTCTCTCACGGGGAAGTAGACCGGAAATGCCAGAAGCTCATCCCAGTATGATATTGCATTCTTCAGGGTTACCACGATGGTCTTGTCATCGGTTGCCTCTACATTCAGCTTTGCGTCGGGATTTACGACATTTCCGTCGTCATCAACTGCTGAAACCTCATCATAGCCGTCAACAACCTCAAACATATAGCCATAGTCAGCGCCGAGCTCAGCGGATGCAGCTCTGTTCCAGGCGAACACAAAATCGGAAGCCTTTACATCCTGTCCATCGGACCACTTCAATCCGTCTCTCAGTGTGTAGGTGTAGGTAACGGTTCCGTCAGCGTTTTCAACGCCCTCGGGAAGCTCTGTTGCCGCGTCGGCAGCGATGACTGTATTTCCGGAGTCATTCAGTTCCCACTTTGCCAGTCCCTGGAAAAAATGGATCAAAAGCGACGCTCCGTCTACTGAAGAGTTGAGCGCGGGATCGATGGTATCGGGCTCGGATGCCAGACAAGATCGGAAGAGCGTCGTGTAGGGAAAGAGGTCAAAAAGCAGATTGGACGATATCAAAATCATCTGATTCATCAGTTGATCTCATCAACACGATGGCAGGCTACGAAGTGTCCGCCCCCGAGATCTTTGAGTCCTGGCATCACGTCCTTGCAGGAGTCAGCAGCGTACTGACACCTGGTTCTGAACGGACATCCGCTGGGAGCGTTCAAGGGGCTTGGGATATCTCCCGAGAGCACAATCCTCCTGTTCGCCCGGGCTGCCTTCGGATCCGGCAGAGGTACCGCCGAGATCAGAGATTTGCTGTAGGGATGCAGAGGATGATCGTATATCTCATTTGCCTCCGCCATCTCCACGATATGCCCTAAATACATCACCGCGATACGGTCAGATATATGCCGCACGATCAACAGGTCGTGAGCGATGAACAGATAGGTGAGCTCAAGCTTTTTCTGGAGCTCCTCAAACATATTTATAACCTGCGCCTGAATTGACACATCCAGCGCACTGACAGGCTCATCGCAAACTATAAAATCAGGATTTAATGCAAGGGCCCTCGCTATTCCTATTCTCTGCCTCTGACCTCCGGAAAACTCGTGGGCGTATCTAGACGCATGCTCAGAGTTCAATCCTACGAAATCCATCAGCTGCAGTATACGCTTCCGGCGCGATTCCCTGTCCTTACCATAGACATCGTATATATCGAGGGGCTCTCCTATGATGTCCGACACTGTCATTCTGGGATTCAGTGATGAATAGGGATCCTGGAACACCATGGTGGCGCGCTCTCTCAGCCTCTTCACGGTCTTCGCGTCGTCGATGGTCATACCGTTGAATATGACCTCACCGGAGGTTGGCTTGTACAGATGCAGCAGCGTCCTGCCCACCGTAGTCTTCCCGCAGCCGCTCTCTCCTACCAGTCCCAGGGTCTCGCCCAGCTTTATGGTAAAGGACACTCCGTCCACCGCCTTGAGCGGTTTAGTCTGGAACAATCCTGTATTTACGGGGAAATACTGCTTCAGATCCTTTACGACGACCAGATCCTTATCAAGGGTGGATCTGTCTCTCTCTATGGAAAATGCCATTTAACCCACCGCCTTTCCGGATTCTTCCATCTGCCTCTTTACATTCATCCAGCAGCTGGCTGCGTGATCCTGATTTATCTCCATGCGCTCACACCTCTCACGCAGACATATCTTTAATGCCGCACCGCACCTGGGGGCAAAGGCGCAGCCCTTCGGCATGTTGAGCAGATCGATAGGCGTTCCCGCAATAGGCTCGAGTCTCTGGTAATCATCGCCGATAGAGGGGATGGAGCGCAGCAGACCCTTGGTGTACTCATGACAGGGATTGTAAAAGATCTCGTCAGCGGTACCCTGCTCGCATATAGAGCCCGCGTACATTACGATCACCTCGTCACACATCTGGGCCACCACGCCCAGGTCGTGAGTGATCATAATTATGGCCATGCCCAGCTCCTCCTGAAGGGATTTCATGAGCTCCAGGATCTGCGCCTGTATGGTCACATCCAGAGCGGTGGTAGGCTCGTCGGCTATCAGTATATCCGGCTCGCAGGACAGCGCCATGGCTATCATGACTCTCTGTCTCATTCCGCCCGAGAACTCATAAGGATATTGACTGATCCTCTTTTCGGGCTCGTTTATATTTACCAGACGAAGCATCTCTATCGCGCGTTCCCTCGCCTGCTCCTTGTTTCTTCCGGTGTGGAGCATTATTGCTTCCATCAGCTGGTGACCTATGGTATAGGTAGGGTTCAGGGATGTCATGGGATCCTGGAATATGATGGATATCTTGTTTCCGCGGATGGTCTTCATAACGCCCTCGCCGCTGCCCACCAGCTCCTGTCCCTTAAACCTGATGGAGCCTGAGACTATCTTTCCTGTCCCGGCCAGTATCTGCATGATGGAATAGGCAGTAACGGATTTTCCGGAACCGGACTCACCCACGATGCCGAGAACCCTGCCATTGTCCAGGTCAAAGGATACGCCGTTTACCGCCTTCACCTCGCCGGCATCGGTAAAGAATGATGTGTGGAGGTCTCGCACTTCTAACATACTCATGTAATATTCTCCTCTAATAACACCAGAACCGCCCAAAGAACAGGCACTAACGATGTCCGGTTCCTCTTTTAAACATTAAGCTTCGGATCGAACGCATCTCTCAGACCGTCTCCAAAGAGGTTCAGAGACAATACTATGAGAGATATCACGATTGCCGGGATGACGAGGCGATGCGGATAAGATGACAGTCCGTTCAGAGCATCCGAGGCAAGAGATCCAAGCGATGGCATGGGGGCATTTACACCCAGTCCCAGGAAGGAAAGGTAGCTCTCCGTGAATATCGCGCTGGGGATCTGCAGCGCTACAGAAATAAAGATAACACTCATACAGTTCGGCAGCAGGTGCTTTCTGATAATCCAGCCGCCCTTTGCTCCTGTGGCTCTGGCCGCCAGCACATACTCCTGCTCACGGAGTGAGAGGATCTGGCCGCGGATGAGTCTCGCCATGGAAACCCAGTAGAGCACGCCGAAGACTATGAACAGACTGATGATATTGGCTCCAATGTCCTCAAGCACCGTGCCCTCTATGACGGGTCCCAGGGTCAGGTTCAAGACAGAGGCAAGAAGTATCACCATCAGCATATCGGGCAGCGAATAGATGATATCAACTATTCTCATAATGATCAGATCGACTTTTCCACCCATATAACCGGATATGGAGCCGATGGTCATTCCGATTATGAGGACTATGATAGACGCAAAAAAGCCGACAGCAAGAGAGATCCTGGTGCCGTAGACCACACGGATAAAGTAATCTCTACCCTGATTGTCGGTACCGAAGATATGGGGCATGATGCTCTCACCGGCCTCGATCCTCGAGGTTTCCGTCTTGCTGTACTCAAATGGAGCAAGATTATTGTAGGACGCATCCATAGGCTGTCCGGGCACATTTCCCAGCATTGCGTCATAGGAATAGGGCCAAAACATGGGCACAAAAATGGCTGAGAGCGTCACGAGAACTATTATGATGAAACTAACAAAAGCTACTTTGTTTTTTATGAGGCGTTTGATCCCGTCCCTGAAAAAGGTGGTGGAGGGGCGCATCTGAACTATATATGCCTTTTCCTCGTCAGTCGCGGGGAGCAGATCATCCAGATTTATCTGGGCGCTAAGTATCTTACTCAAGTTGTTCCCTCCTATTCAAGCGTGATCCTTGGATCTACGATCTTATACAGAATATCGCTGATCAGATTCATGATAACGATAAGAGATGCCAAAATAATGGTTGTTCCCATAATCATAGGATAGTCGCGGCCTGTGATACTGGTGACGAAGGCGCGTCCTATTCCGGGAACCGCAAATATCTGCTCTACCACCAGAGACCCTGTGACGATATATGCCAGCATGGGACCGAAATAGGTGATTACGGGCAGAAGTGAATTTTTAAGCGCATGACCGAATATTATCTTCATGCGGGACACACCCTTGGCTTTCGCGGTGCGGATGTAATCCTGTCCCAGCACATCCAGCATTGATGAGCGGGTGAGTCTTGTGATATACGCCATGGGCGAGAGAGACAGCGTGACTATGGGCAGCACCAGTCCTCCGCTGGAGGCTCCGTTTGCGGGCAGCCATCCCAACCATATCGAAAATATGATCAGCAGGAAGGAACCCATAATAAATGATGGCATCGACACAAAGGCCGTGGTCAGCACCATGATGATGCGGTCTATGATGCTGTTTCTCCTGAGGGCAGCGAAGGATCCGAGTACCACTCCAACCACAAGGGCTATGGCCGCGGCGATCACACCCAGCTTTACCGAGGTCTTCATTCCGTCAGCTATTACAGTCACCACATCACGCCCCCTCTGCTTAAGGGAGGGACCGAAGTCAAACTTTGTAACTATATCCGCCAGATATGTGATATATTGCTCAAACAACGGTTTGTCCAGACCGTACTTTGCCTCCAGAGCCTTCTGGGCCGCCTCCGAAATGGCTTTCTCTCCCATGAAGGGTCCTCCGGGCACAGCGTGCATCACGAAGAAGGTGACGGTGATCACCACCCATACCGTGACAACGGCAAGCAGCAGTCTTTTTATTATATATCCTATTGTCTTTGAATTCATGTCTGTTCCTCTGATGCCAAACTAAAGGAAAGGCTCCCATTGGTTTCAATGGGAGCCAAAAAATTTGATCCTATCGGGTATTACTCGATGATTGTAGCAACACGACCCGAACCAACTGTACGACCACCCTCACGGATAGCGAATGTAAGACCCTGCTCCATAGCTACTGAATGAATCAGCTCGATAGTCATCTCGATGTTATCGCCTGGCATGCACATCTCTGTACCTGCGGGAAGGTTGCAGACACCGGTAACGTCTGTTGTTCTGAAATAGAACTGGGGACGATAGTTGTTGAAGAAAGGTGTATGACGTCCTCCCTCATCCTTTGTCAGTACGTAAACCTGAGCTGTGAATTTCTTGTGGCAGGTAACGGTTCCGGGCTTTGCAA
>CALFUE010000194.1 GCA_937916345.1 uncultured bacterium | reverse complement strand
AAAGAGCTCTCCCACAAACGAGATACTCTACAGGGTTTTGGCAAAGGAGAAGAACCGCGCCCGTGTCATTCCCGGAGCCTGCAAAAAGGTCCTCGGCCTCGACGGGGTGGACAAGGTGATATCCATCGACCAGTCTCCCATAGGCCGTACCCCCAGGTCTAATCCTGCTACTTACACCGGAGTTTTCGACCTCATCAGGGACATGTTTGCTGCCACCCCGGACGCCAGGGCGAGAGGCTACTCAAAGGGAAGATTTTCCTTCAATGTAAAGGGAGGAAGATGTGAGGCCTGCCAGGGCGACGGCCTGATAAAGATCGAGATGCATTTCCTGCCGGATATCTATGTGCCCTGCGAGGTGTGTGAGGGCAAGCGCTACAACAGGGACACCCTGGATATTCTTTATAAAGGAAAGAGTATTTACGAGGTTTTGGACATGACGGTGGAGGAGGCTCTGGAATTTTTTGACAGGGTTCCCCGCATCAGGGATAAGATACAGACGCTCCATGATGTGGGTCTGTCCTATATCAAGCTGGGGCAGCCATCCACTGAGCTCTCCGGCGGAGAGGCGCAGAGGATAAAGCTTGCCGCCGAGCTCTCGAGAAGAGCCACCGGAAAAACCGTCTACATTCTTGACGAGCCCACCACAGGACTGCATTTTGCGGATGTGGACAAGCTTGTGACAATACTGCGCAGGCTGACGGATGGCGGCAATACCGTGATAGTCATAGAGCACAACCTTGATGTCATAAAGACTGCCGACTATATCATCGATATGGGACCTGAGGGCGGAGACGGGGGAGGAACCGTTATCGCCAACGGCACGCCTGAAGAGGTGGCAAAGGTAAAGTGCTCCTACACCGGACAGTATCTGAAGAGGTATCTGTAGGATGATCGCCAAAACGATATTTTTAGGCGTGTTTTTTTCAGCTGCCATCTATGATCTGAGATTTAAGAAGATACCGAATATAATGCTCATAGCGCTTTTTGCGCTGTGGGCTTTTTTTGCCGTTTTTCAATTTGTCCCGGGAGAAGAGATTGATGTGATATCGCATTTGACGGGAGCCGCGGCGGGG
>CALFUE010000193.1 GCA_937916345.1 uncultured bacterium | reverse complement strand
GGTACAGGCTGCGGTAATCCAGGTTTATGGTGCCGACCACTGCCTTCCTGTCATCGCTGACAAAAACTTTGGCATGCACAAATCCCGGGGTGTATTCGTAAATCTTTACACCTGCGCGCAGCAGATCCCTGTAATGGGACTTTGCCAGCGCGTAGGCCATTTTTTTGTCCGGAATGCCGGGAGTGATGATGCGCACATCTACACCGCGCTTTGCCGCAGCGATGAGGGCATGACTCATTTCCTCGGTTATGATGAGGTAGGGCGTCATGAAATAGACATAATTCACAGCGTTATCTATTATCCCTATATAAACTTCCTCTGCCACCTGCTCCTTCGCAACCGGTGCATCGGCAAAGGGATGTACGAACATCCCTTCTGTCCCCCCGATCTTTTTCGCCTTCATCTCAGGCGTGCGGAAATAGGGGGTCAGATCTGCAGCAGGATCTATGGTCTCCCGCTTTCTCGCGGCGCTCCACATCTCAAGGAATGCCCCCGTCAGGCCGTCCACTGCGTCGCCCTCAAGCTTTACGCCGGTGTCCTTCCCCTCCCCGAAGCGGGGCTTGTAATTAAAATACTGGTCGGCGATATTGTAGCCGCCGGTGAAACCCACCTCACCATCTATGACGGTTATCTTTCTGTGATCTCTGTTATTGAAAAATATTTTCCAGACGGGCATGACGGGATTGAACACCTTTGCGTAGATGCCCTTTTCCCGCAGGCTCTTCTTGAAATCCCTGTCGACGAACCAGAGACTTCCCACATCGTCATACAGGATACGGACTTCCACTCCCTCGGCGAGCTTTTGATCCAAAACCTCCGCGATGCCGCTCCAGCCCCTGCCATTCTCAATGGCGAAATACTCCATAAAAATGAATTTTTTCGCATGCTTTAAGGCTTCTATCTGCGCCTCTAATCCCTCGAGAGCCGTTGCGAAGTAAGTCACCCGGGTATTACGGTATACGGGATAGATGGTATTTCTGTTCAGATATTTGGAGATACCCGCGATATGGGGATCCGTCTTCTCAAACTCGTCTATCACTCTCTCATCCGGCGGCATGTAGGGCTTTAAGGTCTCCTCGATCTTTCCGATGCGTATGCGCATTCTTCTGACAGAGCCGGAAAGTCCATAATAGAAATACAGAAATATTCCCACCACGGGAAAAGTCAGTATTATGATTATCCATGGAGTCTTTACGGAAATAGAGCGATTCTGGGCATAGATGCCCATGGCAAGGAAAAAGGCGGCTACTCTGCTAATTATGTCAACCCAGATGAAAAAGGGGCGCAGTCCAATCACTGCTATTCCTATGAATACCACTGCCTGCAGGATCACCAGTATCCACGCGACAATGAACCTGGTCACACCGTTTTTTCTGACTTTGTCTTCGTATTTGCGGGCTGACGCCATAAAGCCACCTCAGCTATTTCAGGAATCCGTTTATGATCTGTTCCTCTGCCTCCGCCTCGGTGAGACCGAGAGTCATCAGCTTTATCAGCTGGTCTCCCGCTATCTTTCCTATGGCCGCCTCGTGAAAGAGTGAGGCATCCACATCATTTGCCTCAAGTCCTGGCACCGCCAGGATACGGCCCCGATCCATTATGATAGAGTCGCACTCAGTATGACCGTGACAGGGAGCATTTCCTATTATCTTCGCGTCAAATTTCTGGTAGGAGTCGTCTCGCGCGACGGAGCGGGAAACCACATCCGCTGCGCCGTCCTTTCCGTCGATGACCACCTCGTAAGTGCTTACGGCATTTTGATCACCATGAGTCATAAGGCGCTCCCTCACCACAAACCTGGCACCTGCCTTAAGCTTTGCCATGGTGGAGCGGTTAGTATCGTCCACGCCCTTGATCTGTACCATCTCGAATTCCGCGTAGGAGTCCTCGTCCATATAGACCAGGGTTTCGGGATTCAGGATCCGCTTTCCGCTGCCTGTGCCCGATCCATAGTGCTTTTCAACATATTTGACACGGGCTTTTTTTTCAATATAAAATCTGTGGACACCGTCGTGTTCAGAATCCTTCGGACCGCAGTTATCGATGCCGCAGCCTGCGACTATGGTCACATCCGCGCCCTCGCCCACATAGAAATCATTGTAGACCAACTCCTTTAAGCCGCTGACCGTCATTACCACGGGGATGTGGACGCTCTCGTTTTTCGTTCCCGGCTTGATATGCACATCAATGCCGCTGCCATTTTCCTTTGGCGTGATCTCGATATTCGCGGTGGAACCTCTGCCAGCCGCGGCGCCGTTTGCGCGGATATTAAATGCTCCCTCGGGAACCCTGTGCAGATTCGCCACTTCGGAGAGAAGTCTCTTTTGTATCTCGTCTAATTCCAGCATCTCTTATCCTCCTAAGCCTTTACCTGTCTGCACGCGCTGACTGCGGAGGCGGTGCCGATGAGACCGGGCAGTATCTCCTCCTTCGTCCCTCCGTCTGCTACACAGCCGTCTCTTATCACCACGATCTCGTCCGCGATGTCTAATATCCTCTCCTGATGGGAGATTATAATGATGGAAGAATCACGAATATCGGAGCGCATGCCGCGAAATACCTCAATGAGGCTCTTGAAGCTCCAGAGGTCGATACCGGCCTCGGGCTCATCGAATACGGAAAGTTTCGACCCCTTCGCCAGAACCGTGGCGATCTCAATCCTCTTCAGCTCACCGCCGGAGAGCGAGGAATCCACCTCCCTGTCCATATAATCATTTGCGCACAATCCCACAGCCCCCAGATAATCGCAGACTTCCGCAGGCTTTATCTCGCCGCCCTTTGCCAGGCGTATCAGATCCTTTACCATGAGTCCCTTGAAACGCACGGGCTGCTGGAAGGCAAAGCCGATGCCTGCCCTCGCCCTGTCTGTGACGCTTTTTTCGGTGATGTCTTCCCCATCAAAATAAATCTTTCCAGTGGTAGGCTTCTCAATGCCCGCTATAAGACGGGCAAGGGTGGATTTACCGCCGCCGTTTGGTCCTGTGATGACAACTAACCTTCCTGCGGGAACGATTAAATTTATCCCTCGGATTATCTCTTTGCCCTGATCGCCGCCCTCGACATCGACGCCGAAGGAGAGATCCTCAATCTTTAGTAATTCTGTGTCAGACATTCCAGCCTCCTGATATGTACAGTTAGTTTAGGCAACCCGAAAACAACATATTTGTTAAACCCGAATTATTCACAGCAATAGGTAAAATATGCAAAATCAAGCGTCACGCTTGCGTGTAAGCTGATTTGCATGTTTCACCTATTCGGTGAATAGAATTCACCCACCACACAGCCTCAGACAAAAGCTGCTTTAGCAGCGACATACGCACTTTATGTGCGTATGGTCTGTGGCTTGACTGTGTGGTGGCTGTGAATAATTCGGGTTAAATATACCACAAATTTCACCCCACGGCAACATTCACCAGCCAAGAATGGTCTCCCTCATCCCGGAAATGTTCAAAACCCCATAGGCGAAGCCCTTTTTGAGCAACTCCGGCGGCAGATACTCGTCATATTTGTCGAACATGGGCACTTCCCTGGGGTAAACGAGGCTCATGGGATCGATGTCCCTTGATGCTTCAGCCTTCAGTACCGCGTAAAATTCCTCTACGCTGGATTTCATGGTGAACTGCATATAATAGGGGCGCACGGTGTCAAGCTTTTTCAAGCCCAGCTGCTTCGCGCACTTCAGCCGCAGGAATCTCTCCAGCGCAAGAAAGGAATAGCTCCCCAGCCAGGGAAAAAGAGCGTACATGCGCCCACCCAGATGGATCAGAGGCTTTTTCGCCGCTTCCGACTTTTCTGCAGTGAGTCTGGCGGATTCGAGACGCTTCACAGCCCCGGGCAGGAGGTATGGATAGCTCTTCTCCTCATCCAACACCTGCCTCATCCTCTGTAAAATACGGGTATGCAGGTCTCCTGCGCACTCTCCGAAATAGGCGGGAACCTGCCCTTTCACGGGCTCGCAGAATACCACCTTCTTTTTTCTGTCCA
>CALFUE010000192.1 GCA_937916345.1 uncultured bacterium | reverse complement strand
ATAATAAAAAAATCCCTGGACAATTACGGATATATTCTCATTGCGAAGGATGAGAATGATATGGTGGAGTGCGCCGACGAGATAGCATCCGAGCATATGGAGATCATGACGCGGGATCCCTATGACCTGATGACCAGAGTGAAAAATGCGGGCGCGATATTCCTCGGTTCCTATTCCTCGGAGCCTCTCGGGGATTATTACGCCGGACCAAATCACATACTGCCAACCAACGGCACGGCAAGATTTTTCTCCCCGCTGTCCGTGGACGATTTCATAAAGAAATCTTCGGTTATCGCTTATTCGAGGGATGCATTAAAAGCTGCCCATGAAGACATAGAAAAATTTGCCCGGCATGAGGGATTGACAGCACACGCCAATTCTATCGCTGTAAGGTTTGAAAGTGAGGAAGACAGATAAAATGGATACTGTTGAAGAAAAGTTTCTCCTGGCCTCCATATTCATTAAGGACGGCAAGGCCGTGATGTCCAAGGATGATCACACGGAGTGCGGAGATCTGAAGGATCTGGCTGTTCGTTTCAACGATTCAGGAGTGGACAGGATCATAATATTCGATCTCTCCGATGACGATGACGAGCATGAGCTGAATCTGCTGGCCATCAGGCAGCTGAACAGAAATCTGGAGATTCCCTCCTGCGGATCGGGAAACATCAAGCGTATGGAGGACATCAAAAAACTGATCTATGCGGGCTGCAAGTTTGTCATGCTGAACGCTGCAAAGCCCGAGTGCATAGATCTTGCGAAGGAGGGAGCTTCCAGGTTCGGCAAGGACAGGATGCTGGTATCGATACACAATGTGGATTTCATATTTAAGCATCAGAATGAGTTGAACGACATCTTTCATGCATGCTTAGTGCTGAAGGGGACTGTGCTTGATGCGGTGGAAAATATTTCCATGCTCCCCTATGTGATCCAGTACAGCGGGAATGACATGGATGAGGTGGAGGAGCTTCTTGCCCGTGAGAATGCTATCGGTATAATCGGCAATGTGTTCAATAACCCGGGAACTGATTTCATGTCCATAAAGTCGGCTCTGGCCGGCAAGGGCTTGAGCATGGGCAATTTTAAGCCGGCTCTTTCATTTTCGCAGCTAAAAACCAATTCGGATGGTCTGGTTCCTGTGGTCGTGCAGGATTACAAGACTGACGAGGTTCTGATGCTGGCCTATATGAATGCGGAGAGCTTTGATAAGACCATACAGACCGGAAAGATGCATTATTTCAGCAGAAGCCGTCAGAAGCTATGGATGAAGGGCGAGGAGAGCGGACATCTCCAGTTTGTAAAATCCTTGACGGCAGATTGCGATTATGATACTGTTTTGGCTAAGGTGTCACAGGTTGGCGTGGCCTGTCATACAGGGAGCCCGACATGCTTTTTCAATGACATAGTGACAAAGGATTGCTCGGAAAAGAATCCATTAAGGATCTTTGAGGAAGTGTACGCCACCATTATGGACAGAAAGCTGAACCCGAAGGAGGGCAGCTACACGAATTACCTCTTCGACAAGGGCATCGACAAGATCCTGAAAAAAGTAGGCGAGGAGGCGACTGAGATAATCATAGCGGCCAAAAATCCAGATCCGGAGGAGGTCAAATACGAGATATCGGATTTTCTCTATCATATGATGGTGATGATGGTTGAGTACGGTGTAACCTGGGAGGATGTGACACAGGAGCTCTCCCGCAGATGATGATATGCCCGCGGTGACGCGTTTGGTATATAAACTAGTTGGGATCTTTTTACAGAAGGAAAGGAGAAAAAGAATGAAAAAATTGAAAACAAAAGTTCTGTCGGTGCTTCTCGTGCTGGCGATGGTCATGGGGATGGAGCTTTCACCTATGGCTTTGCAGGATGCCTACGCTGCAGCTGTCCCTGTTTACATTGAAGTCGAGCATTGGCCCGACAAGGCTGTATTTGAGCAGGGTGATACCTTTACCTACACGAATCTCTCAGTCAATATCGTTTATGATGACGGTACGATAGAAAGTGTTATGGTGGAGCCGCGTCCGGATCTTTTTACCGTTTACGGACCTGCTGATATGACTAAGATAGGTGAATATGATGTGGCTATAGTGTATACAGAATACGGCGTGAAGCTTTCTACATCTTATCAGGTTTGGATTGTTGAGAAGAGTACATCCGCTGCAGAAAAGACGCTCACAAATTTATATATAACAACCGAGCCTTCAAATGTATATTACTATGTAGGTACGCAGAAGAGTGAAATATCTCTCTCAGGTATGAGTGCTTTGGCATATTATTCTGACGGTACCAGCGCAGATGTATCAAGCAAATGCTTTGTGAGCAGCTTATCTGATACCAGCAGTGTCGGCACAGCGACAGTTACAGTCGGATATACCGAAGGCGGCGTCACACTGACGGATTTCTATTATATCTATACCTACACAAATGATCTGGTTCCCACGAGTGATTATTACACGGGTGGCAATTATTATATCACGGATGTGACTGACGCATCCAATAATCCCTACTATATGTATGCCACGGGGCTTTCTTACGGCGACGGCTCTGCTTCAGCTCTAGCTCGTGCATCCAATATCGAGAAGGGCATGAAGATGATGTACAACGGATCAAGCTATCTGGCTACTGACTTTGTGGATATCATATTCGTAAAAAACACTACTGATATCGGGACTGCTGATATGGGCAAGGCTTATCAGGTGACACTCACACTTGACGAGTCAGTCTCAAAGAAGTACAACCTCAATGTATGGCGAAGCAATATGAGCAACAGTTCAGTTTCGATCTTTAAGAAGAGTTCTTCTTCAAGTGATGGAAATTATTCGATCTCTGGCTCAACCATCAAGCTTTACACCCGTTACAGCGGTACATTTGGTATTTCCTACACCGTCGAGAGCGGAAAGGTAAAAACAGTTAAGTTTGACAATTATCCCACAAACTATAATGATTATTCAGTTCAGTACGTCGACAGCGGCGATTACGCTACGGATCCCGGTGATCCTTACAAGGACAATGATGAGTTCCTGGGATGGTACAATGGATCAAAAAAGTGGGATTTCTACAACAATAAGGTTACAAGCAACATTACTCTTTCGGCAAAGTGGAAAAGCGGATGGACAAACGGCAGTACCGAGACAGCCAAAACGCTTGACAGGATCGTCTTCACCACGGCTCCGAAGAACAGCTTTACCGTAGGCGATACATTTACCTGTGACGGTGTCCTTACAGCGTATTATACCGACGGGTCAAGCAGTGTTCTTTCTTCCGGTTCATATTCTGTCAGCTCTCCTGATATGAGTACAGCCGGAACAAAGACAGTCAATGTAAGCTATACTTACAACAGTTTGACAAAATCAACCAGTTACAATATATCTGTTGTTGCAAAGGAAACCGCATCGACTGCGACCACGACCGTTGTAACAGTCACAAAGCCCGCAAAGGCAGTCATCGATACAGTTACGACTCCCAAGGCTAAGGCACTTAAGGTATTCTGGGATTGGGATGAGGATGTTGACGGATATGTGATCCAGGTATCTACGACAAAGGACTTCGCTAATTTTACAAAGAAGACCATTAAGGTTGAGAAGAACGCATATACCTTTACAAACCTCAATTCCGGCAAGAAGTACTATGTGCGCATGCGTGCCTTCGTAAAGGATGCGAACGGAAGTAATGTATGGGGCAAGTGGAGCACAATCAAGGCAAAGACAGTAAAGTGATTTTGGAGAATTAATGAGAAAACTTGCATTGCCGGATCCGATACTCTTAGGAGTATCGGAACCGGCCCGTTATATAGGCGGCGAAATTGGGTCTGTCATGAAGGATAAGAACGATGTCAGGCTCCGTTTCGCTTTTTGTTTTCCCGATGTCTATGAGATCGGGATGTCACATCTCGGTATACAGATCCTGTATGATATGTTTAACCGCAGGTCTGATGTATGGTGTGAGAGAGTGTTCTCGCCCTGGCCGGATCTTGGGGAAGTGATGAGAGAAAAGCATATCCCTCTGTTTGCCCTGGAGAGCCAGGAAGCTGTATCAGGCTTTGATTTTCTAGGGATCACTATACAGTACGAGATGTGTTACACTAATATCCTTGAGATCCTGGAGCTTTCCGGCATACCTCTTTCTGCGGCAGAGAGAACAGATGACTGTCCCGTCGTCATAGGCGGTGGACCCTGCACTTATAACCCTGAGCCGCTGTGGGAGTTTTTTGACATGTTCTACATCGGCGAAGGGGAGATATCCTACGACAGGCTCTTTGATCTCTATATAGAAATGAAAAAATCGGGAAGCTACACCAGGGAGGGATTTCTTTTGGATGCCGCGAAGATCGATGGTATCTATGTTCCCTCTCTCTATGAGGTGTCCTATAATGAAGATGGTACTATCGAGAGCTTCACACCGGGATATGCGGATGTGCCGGCTGTGGTAAAAAAGACTGTTGTGGTGGATTTTGATAAGGCCTCTTATCCCGACAGACCGATCATTCCTTTTATAAAGGTCACACAGGATCGTGCAGTGATAGAGGTTCAGAGAGGCTGTATCAGAGGCTGCCGTTTCTGTCAGGCAGGTCAGCTTTACAGGCCTCTTAGGGAGAGAGATGTTGA
>CALFUE010000191.1 GCA_937916345.1 uncultured bacterium | reverse complement strand
GATCCCTTCGCCGGTCTGAGATTTTTGGAGGAGCTGGAGAGGAATGCCTTTGCTCTCTCAAATGGAAGGATACCGCAGCAGCTCTACGGAGATTTCCTTCAGGGGGAAAAGAGCTCTTCATACGGCGGATTTACGAGCTGCCATAAGGGAGCGGGCGGTTTCGCGGACCTGAGTGGCATGTTTACGGAGGAAATGAGGTCGGAATTTGTGAGCGCAATGACTCATTTCGGAAAGATAATAAAAGGCTTTGACAGAGAGGATACCATACTTTCAGCGATAGAGAGCCGTACCTCGTCACCTGTACGCATCAAAAGAGACGAAGCATTGACAAGCAGCGTCGGAGGTATATATCCCGCCGGCGAGGGCGCAGGCTACGCCGGGGGTATCACATCTGCCGCCGCGGACGGGGTTAGGGTGGCAGACAGGATAATAAAGAATATACGGATATAAGGGGGCAATAAAATGCCGGATGAAGAAGAATACCGGATGCTGTCACCAATGATGCAGCACTATATAGACACAAAGAAGGAATATCCCGGGACTATCCTGTTTTACCGCCTCGGGGATTTCTACGAGATGTTCTTTGAGGATGCAGAAACTGTCTCGAGAGAGCTTGAGCTTACACTCACCGGGAAGAGCTGCGGATTGCCGGAGCGGGCGCCTATGTGCGGTGTGCCCTTCCACGCGGCCGACACCTATATTTCCAGGCTGATCGCCAAAGGTTATCGCGTGGCGGTCTGTGAGCAGCTGGAGGATCCGAAAAAAGCCAGGGGAATAGTAAAAAGGGATGTAATCCGTGTCATATCCCCGGGAACGACACTGGACGCATCGGCTCTGGATGTCGAGAAAAACAATTATATAATGTGCATATATCGTGAAAAAAAATACGGTATTGCCATAAGTGATATCTCAACCGGAGATTTTTTTATGACGGAGGTGGATGATACATCTGAGATGGCAGGAGAGCTGGAGCGGTTTTCACCTGCGGAGGTGCTGCTGCAGGAAAACTTTAGGGATGAGTCATTGATAGAAGAGTGCATCATAAGACTCAGCATCTCAAAAACCGTGATAGGCAATGAGTTCTTCTCAAAAGGGAGGGTGAATGATACCATAACAGGCCACTTCAAGGTGACAAGCCTTTCGGGACTCGGACTTATCCCTGACTCGGAGGGCACAAAAGCCTGTGGGGCGCTGCTCAATTACCTGATGAAAATGCTGAAGGTAGACCCCGCCGCCATCACAAATATAACACCCATAAACACAAAGGGCTTCATGCTGCTGGATCAGACAGCCATCAGAAATCTGGAGCTGGTTGAGACGCTGAGGGAAAAGAAAAAGACAGGTTCTTTGCTTGGTGTTCTTGATCAGACAAAAACAGCCATGGGAGCCAGAAAGCTAAGAGATTTCATAGAAAAGCCCCTGACAGATCAAAATGCAATAAATGACCGTCTGGACGCGGTGGAGGAACTCTCAGCGGAGGAGGTAAGGCGCATAGAGCTTCGGCAATTGCTTGACAGGGTTTACGATCTGGAGAGGCTTCTTACCCGTATAACCTACAATACTGCAAATCCGAGAGATATCTTGTCCTTCAGGGATTCCATTTCGGTTCTCGCCGGGATAAAAAGTCTCATATCAGACGTATCATCGGATCTGCTTGTAAAGATCGACGAGGATATCGATCCCCTGACGGACATCGAGGAGAGGATCACCGCAGAGATCAGCGACGACGCCCCGGTGACTATCCATGACGGCGATCTCATAAAGGACGGCTACAGCGCCGAGGTCGATGAGCTACGCGGCTTAAAGACCGGAGGAAAGCAGGTCATCGCAGAGATCGAGCAAAAGGAGCGGGAGAATACCGGGATAAAAAACCTCCGCATAAAATACAACAAGGTTTTCGGCTATTATCTGGAAGTGACTAACTCTAATCTGGGAAATGTTCCCGATTATTTTATCAGGAAGCAGACACTGACCAATGCTGAGAGATTCGTGACTCCCAGATTAAAGGAGCTGGAGGAAAAGCTCCTGACGGCCACTGAAAAGCTCTCAAATATCGAGTTTGCGCTGTTTGAGGAATTAAAGGGATTCATATCGGAAAACATCATAAGGATACAGCGGACAGCCAAGGCTGTGGCGGCGCTTGATGTGTATCTTTCCCTGGCTCATGTGGCTGTAGCAAACAGATATGTGAGACCTGTCATGAGGAAGGATGGCGTGATAAAGGTAAAGGAAGGCCGGCATCCTGTTGTGGAAAAGCTCTCGGGAAAGAGCAGGTTCGTGCCGAACGACGCACTACTTGACGATTCAGGTGAGCGCATCGCCATCATCACAGGCCCGAATATGGCGGGAAAATCTACATATATGCGCCAGGTGGCCATCATAGTCCTTATGGCGCAGATGGGATCCTTCGTACCGGCATCAAGCGCAGAAATAGGAATCTGCGACAGGATATTTACCAGAGTCGGAGCCTCGGATGATCTGGCTGCCGGAGCATCTACCTTTATGGTGGAGATGACTGAGGTGGCAAACATACTGCGGCACGCCACAAAGGATTCCCTCCTGATACTAGATGAGATCGGGCGTGGCACATCAACCTTTGACGGCCTCTCTATCGCCTGGGCGGTGGTGGAGTATATCGCGTCAAATATATTCGCAAAAACGCTCTTTGCTACACATTACCACGAGCTGACAAAGCTGCAGGGCAAGCTCTTCGGCGTGAAGAATTACCGTATAGCAGTCCGTGAGCAGGGCAGCGATATCATATTCCTGAGAAAGATAATGCCCGGCGGCGCCGACAAGAGCTACGGCATATCGGTTGCGGCTCTGGCGGGGGTTCCGGAAGAGGTGTTATCGAGAGCAAGGATGATATCTGCGGAATTATCCGGCGCGGGCTCCGACTTGGTAGTCGAAAAAGTGACTGAAAAGAGCATGTCGGGTCAGCTCTCGTTCTTTGATCTGGTTTCGCCCGGGGAAACCCGGGATGAAACAGCAAAAGATCCCTCACCCGTCGTCCTGCGATTAAGGGAGACAGATCCTGACGCCTTGACACCGAAAGAGGCGCTTGATATCCTGTATGAGTTGAGAGAAATGATCTAAGGAGGCTTCTTCATGAGCATAAAGGTATTTATCGACGGCAGCGCCGGCACAACAGGTCTGCGTATCTATGAGAGATTTAAAGACAGGAGCGATGTCACGGTGCTTTCCATCGATCCAGTATTAAGAAAAGACCCTGACGAGAGAAAAAAGATGATGGAGGAAAGCGATGTCACATTCCTTTGTCTTCCGGATGATGCCGCCATCGAGTCCGCGAAGCTGGCAGAAGGTACGGGCTGCATATTGATAGACGCGTCGACTGCGCATAGGACTAAGTCTGGGTGGGCATACGGATTTCCCGAACTGTCGGATGAATTTATGGAAAATATCAGAACAAATGACCGTATCGCGGTACCGGGCTGTTACGCATCAGGCTTTATATCACTGGTCTTCCCTCTTATAAAGGCGGGTATCATGCAGAATGATTATCCGGTTAGCTGCTTTGCCCTGTCGGGCTACAGCGGGGCCGGGAAAAAGGCGATAGAAATATACGAGGGCGGGAACAGACCGAAGGAGTATGCCTCGGGCAGGATGTACGCACTCACACAGTCCCACAAGCATTTGAAGGAAATGAAGGCAGTGACGGGATTGGCGAGAGCGCCGCTTTTCACGCCCATAGTCGACGATTATTACAGCGGGATGACGGTGACTGTCCCGGTCTATGCTGATATGCTTTCAGGAAAAAATACTGTCTCTGAACTTTCCGGGGTTTACAGAGATCACTACAAAAACAGCCGTTTTGTACAGGTGGCGGAGGAAACAGATCCCGACGTATCAAGCGGCTTTTTCCCGGGAAACACTTTCAGCGGATGGGATGGCATGAAGATATATGTTACCGGAAATGAGGAGAGGATTCTTCTCACCTCTCGGTTTGATAATCTCGGCAAGGGAGCCAGCGGCGCGGCTATACAGTGTATGAATATCCGCATGGGGCTGGAAGAAGCAGTGGGACTAAACATTTGACATTATTTTTTTATTTTGTTAAAATGTTTTCTTGGTTGTTTGTGTGTTAGGAGGTGTTTTATGGCTGACAATACTTCATTTAAGGGTACTGTAGATTCACTGTTTTCCGGACTTGATTCCTTTCTTTCGTCAAAGATAGTGGTGGGTGACGCGATCAATATGGGAAATACCGTTATACTACCGCTTATTGATGTTTCTTTTGGTATCGGCGCGGGTTCCTTCGCCAGCAATGACAGGGGAGTGGACGCAACGGGAGCAGGCGGAATGGGTGCAAAGCTCCAGCCCTCTGCGGTACTTGTGGTATCAGAAGGAAACATAAAGCTGGTCAATATCAAGAACCAGGATTCCATCACAAAGATACTGGATATGCTTCCTGATTTTGTGGATAATGTGACAAAGAATATGTCCCGCAAAAAAGGCAAGGCGCCTGTCACAGACGAGGAAGTGACCAGGGAAGCTTCCCAGGAGCTGTCAGACATCATAAACAAATCAGTAAATGAAGACTGATTTTAGCTTGCAAAAGAATTTTTTATATGATACTATCATTAGGTTTGAATACGTATTAGGAGCCTGGTAGTGTTCAACTAACGAAGTGAGTTGTTGACAGCACCGGAATCCGACGGACTTAAGTCAGATAATAAATTGGCGTTATTAGAGGAGGTATAAGACGATGGCAAAATGTGCGGTTTGTGGAAAAGGCGCTCTGTTCGGCAACAATGTGAGCCACTCCCACAGAAGATCAAACAGAAAGTACAGCGCTAATATAAAGAGTGTACGCTGCAAGGTTGGCGGCGGGGTTAAGACTCAGTACGTTTGTACGTCATGCCTGCGCTCAGGTAAGGTTGAGAGAGCATAATAGAAATCACTGGACAAATGGGGAAAGCCTGATCTCGCTTTCCCTATCTTTTTTCTTATATTTTTGGAGCCTGTTACTGTCCAACAAACGAAGTGAGTTGTTGACAGCACCGGCGTCCGACGGACTTAAGTCAGATAATAAACTGGCGTTATCAGGGGAGGTATACTCATGAACGGACATTATGAGAATACACTTGGAAAAATGACTATCGATCCGGAGGTAGTGGCTACCTACGCGGGCTCCGTTGCGGTGGAGTGCTTCGGTATCGTTGGCATGGCGGCCGTCAATGTAAAGGATGGCCTGGTTAAGCTGCTTAAAAAGGATTATCTCTCACACGGAATAAATGTTACCATTGATGAAACGAATAATCTGACAATCGATTTCCATGTGATAATAGCATACGGAGTCAGCATAAACAGCCTGATCGACAATCTCTTTTCCTCAGTTAAATACAAGGTTGAAGAGTTTACCGGCTTAAAGATCAAAAAGATCAACGTCTCTGTTGAAGGTGTAAGGGTCATAGATTAGGTTATAGGAGGATCATTTCCGTGAATGTGGTAAGTATTGACGCTTCATTGCTGAAAAAGATGTTTCTCGCCGGAGCATTGACTCTCGACGCAAAAAAAGAATGGATAAATGAACTAAACGTATTTCCTGTACCGGATGGTGACACAGGGACCAATATGTCAATGACCATAATGTCTGCTGCAAAAGAGGTACAGGCTATCCCGGATGACGATATAAAAGCGATATCAAAGGCCATGTCATCGGGATCCCTCAGGGGAGCCAGAGGAAACTCGGGCGTGATATTGTCCCAACTGTTAAGGGGCTTTACAAAGGAGATATCGGGCTATGATAAGCTCGATAGCTATATTTTGTCTGCCGCCTGTGAGAGGGCTGTGGAAACCGCCTACAAGGCCGTAATGAAGCCAAAGGAAGGCACGATACTGACTGTTGCAAAGAGCATGGCTGACAAAGCTGTAGAGATAGCGCCTGAAGTCAGCGATATAAAGGACTTCGCAGGTCTGGTGCTGGCTGCCGGAAAGGACACTCTGGAGAAGACTCCGGAAATGCTGCCCGTACTGAAACAGGCAGGAGTAGTAGACTCCGGCGGGCAGGGACTGGTTGTCATAATAGAGGCAGTGTATGACATTCTCTGCGACAGGTGCCCGGATCTCGCGTCGATCGATGGATCTGGAGATGGCAGTGAAAAGGAAGAGCCTGCCGGGAAAGAAATAAAGTACCTTTACTGTACTGAATATATCATAGAGCCGGTTTCTGCCATGACAAATGCCGAGCTCGATAATTACAAAGCATTTCTGGAATCCATCGGAGATACCATTGTTGTTGTGCGGGAGGATATGATTGTAAAGACACATGTCCACACTAATGACCCCGGTCTGGCTCTCACCGAGGCTTTAAAGCGCGGCTCGCTCTCAAAGATAAAGATTGACAACATGCGCATTGAACATGAGGAAAAACTCATAAAAGACGCATCAAAGATCGCTGCCCGCGAAAAGGCTAAAAAAGAGCTTGAGAAGACTCACAAAGAGCCCGGAAAGGAAGTGGGCTACATCAGCATCTCCGCAGGTGACGGAATGTCTGAGATATTCATGAGCCTCGGAGTTGATATGGTGATAGAGGGCGGGCAGACCATGAATCCCGCAACTGAGGATATACTTGCCGCCATAAACCAGGTGAATGCGGACAATATTTTTCTGTTTCCCAACAACAAGAATATCATCATGGCAGCCAATCAGGCCGCAGGTCTTGCCGTCGACAAGACAGTGCGCGTGATTCCCACAAAGACCATACCCCAGGGTATCACTGCCCTCATCAATTTGGTGGAATCACAAACGGTGGAGGAGCGCTACGAGCAGATGCTCAGCGATATGAACTCGGTAAAGACCGGACAGATAACCTATGCAGTGAGAGACACCATGATCGACTCCTTCGACATCAAAAAGGGCAATTATATGGGTATCGGAGACAACGGTATCCTGGCTGTGGACGAGGATATGGAGACTGTCGTAAAGAGGTCGGTGGAGGCCATGCTTTCTGACGAGGACTCACTGATCTGCTTGTATTACGGCGAAGATGTTACCGAGGCGGCGGCAAACGCTCTCGGCGAGGAGATATCCGGGAAATTCGAGGATATAGACATACAGATCGCAAAGGGTGGACAGCCTGTCTATTCATACATTATCTCTGTCGAGTGACGAAAATGCACGAGACAGAGAGTATCCGTACCGTAAAAGGCATCGGAGAGAAAAAAGCGGAATTATTTGAAAAGCTCTCAGTATATCAGGTTTCTGATATACTTTTCTTTTACCCGAGAATGTATGTGACCTATCCGCCTGCCACATCTATCGGAGGAGTAAAGGTTGATCAGATCTGTGCTGTCAGGGTTCGGGTTAGAAGCCGCCCAAAGAACATCACCCGACGTATAACAGTGACAATCGCGGCATTCGCCTGTGAGGAGACCGGTGAAATACTGGAAGCCGTCTGGTACCGCAGTCCCTATATGGCTTCAAAGCTGAAGCCCGGAGATTCTCTTATACTCTACGGAAAGGTCATTAAAAAAAATCATAAGCTCACCATGAACGCTCCGGCAGTCTTTGAACTCTATGAGTATGCAAAGATCGAGGGAAAACCCAGACCCGTCTATGCTTTGACTGCAGGGTTGTCAAACAATATGCTTATATCCGCGGTGGATTACTTTTTTTCTTTTTCTTGCTTATTCTCATTTTGTGATTGGTTTAAATTTTGATC
>CALFUE010000190.1 GCA_937916345.1 uncultured bacterium | reverse complement strand
GTGTTATGATCGGGTGCTGGTCTGCCACGGTCCTTTGGCGGAGGGAGCCCCGGACATGATCGACCGCGTGGTGGACGTGTGCCGGGATATCTTTCGCGGCGACACGGACGATATGCCCTTCCGGGGTTTTCACGGCGAGCCTGTGTGTATTGCCAAAGCGATGGATTTTACGACCTTTACCCGTGTGGACGGGGGGACGGGCAACGTGGTATACAACCCCGACCGAATTCGAGAAGAACAGGAGCAACAGCATGGCAAATGAAGTATTGTTCGAGGCCAGACACATGCACAAGGCCTTCGGCCCGACCATCGCCCTGAAGGACGTGGACTTTACCCTGCGCAGGGGCGAGATCCGCGGCCTGATCGGCGAAAACGGCAGCGGCAAATCTACTTTGCTCCGCGCTATATCAGGTTTTATGCGCTACAGTGGCAGTCTGATGATCGGAAAAGTCGAGTGCAGAAGCCTTTCCTCAAAGGAGAGGGCGAGACAGGTGGCGCTGCTGCCGCAGATACTGCCGCAGGCAAACATCACTGTCCGCACCCTGACGGAGCACGGCAGATATCCGCACCACGGCAGTATCAGGCGGATGAGTGCCCACGATGAGGAAGTGATGGAAAATGCTCTTGAGATCACCGGCTTAAAGGGAATCGAAGATAAGCTTCTGGGCGAGCTCTCAGGGGGTGAGAGACAGAGAGCCTTCCTTGCCATGGTCATAGCCCAGGATACGCCCATGATCCTGCTGGATGAGCCTACCTCACACATGGATTTGGTCTATCAGAGGGAATTTTATGAGCTGCTTGAGGTCTTAAGGGACAGCGGCAAGGGCATAGTTATGGTCTGTCACAGCATAGACATGAGTCTGTATTACAGCGACAGGATAATGGTGATGCACGAGGGAGAGGAAATTTTTTTTTCTACGCCTTTCGAGTTAATTGAGGAAAAAATTATATTAAAAAAATTATTTGACTATCCGGATATCCTACAAATATCGTTGCGGAATTGACAATAAAACATCCTTTGTGCTAGTATTTAGTGGATTTTCAGCGATTTATGCCTATGGAGGTGTCTGAATGGAATACTCGCAGTCAAAAAGGATTAAAAACAGGATAAATCTGATCCTTTTTGTTTTTGTCGGAATTGCACTGAACATCCTACCTTCTATTATCAGATATTTCTTTAACCTGCCGCTGTGGCTCGACACGGCAGGAACGATCATGGTGGCCGCTGTGGCCGGATTTTTCCCAGGTGTTCTCACAGCCGTAGCCACATCCATTATCATAACCATATACGTCTCAAATTCCGTATATTATACGTTGGTGGGTGTACTGATCGCTATCACGGCGACGATCCTTGCTCCCGGCGGCAGATTTTTAAAAAAGAGGATGGTTCTTCTGTTTATTCTGATAATAGCCCTGTATGGCGGGATTCTCGGAACCGTGATCGAGTGGGCTCTTATCGGCGGCTCGGGCTATCCGGCAGTTGAAGAGACCTCAAAGATACTGGCAGAATCCACCGGAATTGATGTTTTCTTCAGTACCATAGTAGTGGATATCGTATTAAATATAGCAGACAAGCTTATCACTACGGTCATAGCCATTATTTTGATGAATGTCATATCGGACAGGGTGAGGGATGCTCTGTGGAACAGCGCTTTCATGCAAAAGCCTCTCACGAAAAAGCAGATAAAGGGGCTGCGCAGGGGATTTCGGAAAAAAAATGGATCAATTCAGAGACAGCTGATCACGTTGATGCTTTTCATGTCCATTATCCTCACGCTGGTGTTCAGCGTTATCAGCCTAAGTCTTTATTCCAGGAATCTGAGGGAGGTGTATATGGCGAATGCCTGTCAGGCGGCGAAATTTGCCGCGGATGAGCTGGATCCTGCCATGATGGATATATATCTGACAGAGGGCAGGAGCGCCTTCGGTTATGAAAAAATGGAAAAAATCCTGTACAGTATCAGGGACAATTCAACTGGCGTAAAATTTTTGTATGTGATAAAGATCAAACGAGACGGCTGCTATGTCATATTTGACCTGGATAACGAGGACACACCGGCTGAGGAGCCCGGAAGCAGGATAGAGTTTGAGGAAGCCTTCGAGCCCTATCTGGACACGCTTTTGGCAGGGGGGGAGATACCGCCGGTGGAGAGCGATGATGTGTCAGGCTGGATGCTCACCATCTACGTGCCTGTAAAAAATGATTATGGAAATACCGTCTGTTATGTGGGAGTCGACACCTCAATGGAATATTTGTCGGGCTTTAACACAGACTTCCTGATTAGGATGTTTTTGATATTCTCGGGATTCTTCATACTGGTTCTCTTCAGTGGTCTCTGGATTTCCAGATTCTCTATAGTTTATCCTATAGGCAGTATGACGAACGCAATAGGCGATTTCATCTCCGCGAGCGACGACCAGAATATGCTTGACGCAAAGGTGGAAGCCATAAAGGAGTTGGATATATATACGGGAACAGAGGTGGAGGAGCTATATAATTCTGTGAGTCAGATGGCATCGGGCATAGCCGAGCAGATGAGGACATTGCGTTATTACGCCGAGGCCACCGCCCAGATGCAGAACGGACTGATCATCACTATGGCGGACATGGTGGAGAACCGTGATTCAGATACCGGGGCACATATCCAGAAAACTGCCGCTTATGTAAAGATAATACTGGAGGGACTAAAGAAAAAAGGCTATTACTCAAAGAAGCTGACGCCGAAATACATCTCCGATGTGGTGATGTCTGCGCCTCTGCATGATGTGGGAAAGATCAACATTCCCGACGCCGTGCTGAACAAGCCCGGAAAGCTGACGGATGAGGAGTATGAAATAATGAAGACACATACCACCGCCGGCAGAAGGATAATCGAGAATGCCATAAACAAGGTTCAGGGAGAAAACTATCTGAAGGAGGCCTTGAATATGGCTTCCTACCATCATGAGAGATGGGACGGAAAGGGTTATCCCGAGGGATTGAAAGGCGAAGTGATACCGCTGTCCGCCAGAGTGATGGCAGTGGCGGATGTATTTGACGCTCTGGCGTCACCCAGAGTTTACAAGCCCGCATTTCCTCTTGAAAAGGCTCTTTCCATAATAGAGGAGGGGGCAGGAACACAGTTTGATCCCCTGTGCGTGGAGGTCTTCTTAGAATCCCTTACGGAGGTGAAGCAGGTTTTGAAAAAGTATCAGGAGAGCTGAGTATGAAAAGATTTAAATTATTGGGAAGGATAGTTGCTTTTGCTTCGGCGGTCATATTGACCGCATCGGGAAGCATTACCACCTTATACGCGGCCGGGAGTGATGCAGAAAGCGCCGCAGACATGAATAAAAAAACAGGCGGCGGGTACGCGGCTTCCGGGCAGTTGGGGAATGTGGGCTACACGGCTGTGATCTATGACGCCACAAACGGACTCCCCACTTCCGATGCAAACTGTATACTTACCACGGAAGATGGCTATGTTTGGATCGGCGGCTACAGCGGTGTGATACTGTATGACGGCTCGACCTTTGAGAGACTGGATTCGATGAATGGTCTTACCAGCGGCCGCGTCATGTATGAAGACAGTAAAAACAGGGTGTGGGTCGGAACAAATGACAACGGCGTCGTGGTGATCGAGAAAGGCAGGCAGACTCATATCACCTACAGGGATGGGCTTCCCGCATCTTCCATCCGCGGTTTCGCCGAGGATGAAAGCGGGCTGATATATATAGGCACTACCGGAGGTATGTGCACTGCCACAGTAGAGGACGCTTCATATACCATAAATGAGATACAGGATTTAAGGGATGAGACCATAGAGAGGCTTGAGGCAGCGGGAGACGGGACGATATACGGCGTGACCAGTGACGGAGATGTCTTCGTTATGAAGGATTCAAAGATCTTAAGCATTGTAACGGGTTCGGAGCTTGGGACAGGCGCTGTATCAACAGTCTTTCCGGATCCCCTTGATCCCGCAAAGCTTTATCTCGGAACATCGGAAGAGGCAGTATACTACGGGAGTATAACGGATACTTCCGCGGGATTAAAGAAGATAGCCGTGCCCTTTTCAGGCTACATCGATTATATTACCTACGCATGCGGCAGGATATGGATCTGCTCCGAGGAGATCTCCGGATATCTGGACGAAAATGACGAGATACACGTGCTCGACGATCTGCCCATGAACAATTCTATCTGGATGATGACGGAGGATTATCAGGGGAATCTTTGGTACGCGTCCTCCAGACAAGGCGTCATGAAGGTGGTTTCCAACAATTTCACGAATGTGACCGGAAATGCCGGTATAGAGGATACTGTGGTAAACTCTACGGCCTTAAGGGACGGTGAGCTCTATGTGGCTTCCGACAATGGCCTCTTTGTCATAGGAGAGGACGGAAAAGTGAAGGATAACAAGCTGACGGAATTTCTGACGGGAGTGCGCATCAGGTGCATCATGAAGGACGATGCCGATAATCTCTGGTTTTCAACCTTTACCGACGATAAGGGGCTGGTCTGCTATTCGAGGGACGGCGTGATAACGAGTTTCACGGAGACGGAGGGTCTGATCAGCAACAGGGTCAGATGTACGAGGCTGGCCTCCGACGGCTCCATACTGGTAGGTACGAATGACGGACTTTCCGTTATAAAAAACGGTAAGGTGACAAAGAACACCGGCGCTGGAGGATTGATCACAAACACGGTATTTCTCACTGTTGAAGAGGGTAATAACGGTGAGATCTTCATAGGAACGGACGGTGACGGTATATATGTCCTGTCGGGTGATGAGGTAACCCGACTCGGGCGTGACGAAGGGCTGACCAGCGATGTTATATTGAGGATAAAAAACGATCCCTACAAGAGAGTGCTGTGGATAATTACATCAAATTCCATCCAGTATTATCAGAATGGCGAGATAGTTGAGATTTCCTCTTTTCCCTACAACAACAATTTCGATATCTTCTTCGATGACTACGATAATGTCTGGATCATCTCTTCTTACGGCATCTACGTCATGAAGGCGGATGATCTGCTCGCCGACAAGGTGACAGACTACAGGATTTACACCATAGCAAACGGAATGTTCTCGGCTGCCACCGCGAATTCTTTCAGTGAGCGGGATGAGGAGGGAAATCTTTATATAGCCTGTCGCGGCGGGGTCACAAAGGTAAATATCAACAATTATTTCGACTATAATTCAAAGATAAAGACAGGCGTCAGATCAGTAATGATTAATGAAGAGGAGCTGCTGCCGAACGACGCGGGAGAATATGTCATTCCCGCGGTGAACGGCCGTATCCAGATCACGCCGGCGATCCTGGATTACACTATGTCGAATCCCACAGTGCGCATATACCTGGAGGGGACGGAGGATTCCGGAATCACCGCGCCGCAGAACCAGCTGACTTCCCTCGAATATACCGGTCTCGGCTACGGCAGCTACGTGCTGCACATCCAGGTGGTGGATGACAGCACCGAGGAGGTATATCAGGATGAGACTGTCGCTATCACCAAGCAGCCGCAGCTGTTGGAGCTTCTGGCGGTGAGGGTAATACTTCTGGCGCTGCTGGCAGCAGTGGCGGGCTTTGTTGTGTGGAGATTTATGAAGGGTACCATCATTCAGAGGCAGTATAATGAGATAAGAGCCGCAAAGGAGGAGGCGGACAAGGCGAATGGTGCGAAATCCCGTTTTCTCGCAAATATGTCACACGAGATCAGGACTCCCATCAATACTATCATGGGAATGGATGAGATGATATTGAGGGAGGATACGACGGATGTGCCAAAGAGTTATTCCGAGACCGTAAAGGGCTACGCAGCCGATATCAGATACGCCTCGGAATCGCTTCTTTCACTGATAAATGACCTGCTCGATATGTCAAAGATCGAGTCGGGAAAGATGCATCTAGTGGAGCAGGAGTATGATCTGCCCGAGCTTATCAGGGCTATGGCAAAGATGATTAGAGTAAAGACCAGGGAGAAGGATCTGACTTTCAAGGTGGAAGTGGACAGCAATGTGCCGAAGCGTTTTTATGGTGATTTCGGAAAGATCAAGCAGGTGGTTTTAAACCTGTTGACAAACGCCGTGAAATATACGGAATCTGGTGACGTCACTCTAAAGGTTCTGGCCGTGAACTGTGAGGGAGAAAACTGTTCTCTCAGATTTTCAGTAAAGGACACCGGGATCGGCGTAAAGGATGAGGAGATGGACAAGCTTTTCTCCGCCTACGAGAGGCTGGATGAGGAGAAAAATTCCGCTATCCAGGGCACAGGGCTGGGACTTGATATCTCAAAGAAATTCTCCGAGCTCATGAAAGGTGAGCTCACCGTGTCAAGCGTCTACGGTCAGGGGTCAGAGTTTACCCTCACGGTGCCCCAGAGGATTGTGGATGAGACAAAGATCGGAGAATTCAATGAGGACGAGGAAGTGGATGAGGGACCCTATGTGCCTCAGTTCATAGCTCCCGACGCCGAGGTTCTGGTGGTGGACGACAATCCCATGAATCTGAATGTCATAAAAGGACTGCTGAAGGCTACAAAGGTGTTCGTCACCACGGCTTCCGGTGGAGAGGAATGTCTGGAAAAACTGAAATATGGCAATTTCGACGTGGTTCTGCTGGATCACATGATGCCCGGTATGGACGGTATAGAGACCATAAAAAGGATAAGGGAGACTAATAAGGAGCTTCCCGTTTACGCGCTGACGGCGAACTCTACCGCCGGCGGGGATGAGTTCTACAAGGCCGAAGGCTTTAACGGTTACCTGGCGAAGCCCGTGGATTCACTGACACTGGAGCACACCATCATGCGGCATCTCCCGGAGGAGATCATGATGATCCCCGGCAAGGAATACGAGGCCCCTGCCCCGGAGAAGCTTCCCGAGGAGCTGCGCTGGCTGTATGAGGTAAAAGGGGTGAGCGTCAATGAAGGTATAAAGAATTCCGGAGGAGCAGGCTCCTTCGTGAAGTCGATAACCATGTTTTATGAGACCATAGACGATATCTCCGCCGTCATCGAGAACGCCTGCAATGGCGGGGATATTAAGCTTTATACCATAAAGGTCCACGCGCTGAAGAGTTCCGCACGTATTATCGGCGCCGGGGAGCTGTCAAAGCTCTCCGAGCAGTTGGAGGACGCGGGGAACAGGGAGGAGCTGCCCTATATCAAGGCAAACACTGGCAGGCTGCTGGAATTATTCAGGAGCTACAAGGAAAAACTTGACAGATTGAAAAAAAAGGATGATAGTGAGAAAGACGCTTTGCCCAGGATTCCTGATGAGGAGCTGAGGGGAGCCTACGAGGCTCTGAGGGAGACAATTCCCAGGATGGATTATGATTCGGTGGAGATGATCATTGAACAGCTGAAGGGTTACAGTCTGCCGGAGAAGGATTCCGAAAAGATAAATAAAATCGGAAAGATGCTTAAGCTACTGGATTGGGAAGGAATGGAAAAGATGATATCGGAGGAATGATATGGCGGGTTTCAAAAATCTGGTGGTGGGAGAGAAGGACTCCTTTCTCATCAGGATCATAGTCAAAAAAGCCAAAGACGCCGGTATGGAAAGCGAGTTTGTCAGGTGGAATATCAACGATATAAACTCCCACTGGGAGGGAGTGAAAGCGGTTACAATATATGTGGATGAGAATGTCCGCCCGAAGGATGAGGTTCTGCATTTCGTGAGTGACAAGGCGTCGGAGACCGGAGCCAAAGTCATTCTCATAGCTGAAAAAAACGATCAGCAGTATCTCTTTGACCGCATCGCGCCGGATATTCTGTACAAATATCTGTCGAGACCGCTGGACAATGAAGAATATGTCAGAGTCCTCGGTGAGCTGATGAAGCTCTCCGTGGAAAAGAAAAAGAGCATACTGATAGTCGATGATGACCCGAATTATCTGGGTCTCGTGAGGGACTGGCTAAAGGACATCTACAAGGTCTCCATGGCGAATTCAGGTCTCCAGGCCATCAAGTGGCTAGGGATGAACAAGGCGGATCTGATACTGATGGACTATGAGATGCCCGTAACCAGCGGCCCCCAGGTGCTGGAAATGCTGAGGAGTGATGACGAGACAAAGGGTATACCGGTTATATTTCTGACGGGAAAGAGCGACAGGGATAGCGTTATGTCCGTTGTGGCTCTGAAGCCACAGGGATATTTTCTGAAAAATATAGAAAGGGAAGAGCTGCTAAAGAACCTGAGGGATTTCTTTAAGGATTGAGCAATTTCTGCAACACAAGGTGTATAGTAAACGCATTTATTAAATGCGTTTACTATAGCATATCACGCTTTGTACGCCATGATCATATATCTGTACTCATGCCCTGTGGCGGGGTTTGTTGCCACG
>CALFUE010000189.1 GCA_937916345.1 uncultured bacterium | reverse complement strand
GCTATGGGACAAATTTTTGTCACTGATGTCACAAATCTCATGAATGATCACACCAGAAGCCTCATAAGAAACAGCCTGATGCCGGTCCTCAACTCGGTAAACAGCCGTGCGGTCTCCCATATTTGTGTTGCGGCAGAGGAGGCGGCAATGCTTGAAGAGCTTTTGATTCGGGAGGTTGACATGGCCTGGATGACCTGCGTGGAGGAAGACGGAGATATCCTGATATCGGAGCACTCACTGACGGGTTATCCCGAAATCGTGAAAAGATCCCTTACTCACAGAGCCATAATACGCGCCTGCGGCCATGCAAAGGACATAGGGCGTGTCCATGTGAATGAGGTCCTATCCCTGTTTTCACTGCAGACCGGCAGGTTTATAGAACTGCCCTACGGCTTAAAGGCCTGCCGTACCGGCTCAGGGATCCGGCTTTCCGGTAAAAAAAAGCCGGCGCATGAGCTGCCGGATCGTTTTGAGTGCGAGTACCTTGAATGGAATGGGGACAGTGCAAGTATTCCAAAAAAAGACTACACTAAATATTTTGATTATGATAGAATAGTCAACAGTGTATCTTTTCGAAATCCCCGTGAAGGGGATTATCTCGAGGTTGACGGAGAGCACCACAAAAAAAAGCTGGCCAGATACCTGATGGATGAAAAGGTGGATCGGCACTTACGATCCGGCATTCCGTTGGTATGTGACGGAGATCATGTCATGTGGGTGGTGGGACACCGCATCAGCTACGCCTATCGTGTGACAGAGGAAACGAAACGGGTATTAAAGATAACATACAAAATAAAGGATAAACTGCAGAAGGGAGACATAAATGGCTGAAAAAGTTGAAGTAATGTATACGAGTGATCAGATAGCAGAGAGGATAAAGCAGATGGCGGATGAGATATCTGCGGACTATGCAGGAAAGACTCTCCATATCATCAGTGTCCTGAAAGGGGGAGTATTCATCACCACAGAGCTTGCAAAGGCGTTGACGATACCGGTCACACTTGACTTTATGTCGGTGGCATCCTACGGAAACGGCACTGTATCCTCCGGAGATGTCAGGATCATGAAGGATCTTGACGATTCCATAGTAGGAAGGGATGTGCTGGTAGTGGAGGACATCGTGGATTCCGGGCGCACACTGAAATATCTCTACGACAACTTAAAGACCCGCATGCCCGAGTCCTTAAAGCTCTGTACACTGCTTGACAAGCCGGACCGCAGGGTGACTGACATAAAGGTGGACTATGTGGGCTTTGAGATACCGGACGAGTTCGTTGTGGGCTTCGGTTTGGATTATGCCCAGAAATACAGGAATCTTCCCTATATAGGCTCGGTTTCCGTGGAGGAAGAATAAATTGAAGAGGTCTTATATCGGTTTCATCAGTTACGGGCTTTTGATACTTTTGATAGTGGGAATATGGTTCTATGTACAGTCTGCCACTACTACGGTTCCTGCATACAATATCTCGGATTTTCAGAAGGATATTTCGGAAGGTAATATTGTCAGCGTCACCGTAAAGCCATCCGCAAATGTGCCCACCGGTGTTATCTCCTTTGTGATGACCAGCGGAAGCAAGGTCAATTTTAATGTCTTTGACGTGTCGGAAGCCGAACGTATTATGAAGGCCGCTGATTTTAAATCCTACATCGTGGAGGAGGTGCCAAAGGAAAGCTGGCTTATGAGCCTGCTGCCCATGCTCCTTATGTTCGGCGCGATGTTTATCCTGTTCATGATCTTTTCCAACGGCGGGCCCGCCGCGGGAAATAACAAGATGCTGGACTTCGGAAGGAGCAGAGCCAGACTTGACACCGGCACAGGGGATGTGAATTTCGGGAAGGTCGCAGGCTTAAAGGAAGAACGGGAGGATCTTGAGGAAATAGTGGATTTCCTCAAGAATCCCCAGAAATATACGAATCTGGGAGCGCGCATACCCAAAGGTGTGCTTCTGGTGGGACCTCCCGGAACAGGAAAAACTCTTCTCGCCAAAGCCATCGCAGGTGAGGCGGGAGTTCCTTTTTTCTCTATTTCGGGATCTGACTTTGTGGAGATGTTTGTCGGCGTTGGAGCTTCCCGCGTGAGGGATCTCTTTGAAGAGGCGAAAAAGAACGCGCCCTGCATTGTTTTCATAGATGAGATCGATGCGGTAGCAAGACGCCGCGGTACCGGAATGGGCGGCGGCCATGATGAGAGGGAGCAGACATTAAACCAGATGCTGGTTGAGATGGACGGTTTCGGCACAAACGAGGGCATAATAGTCCTTGCAGCCACAAACCGTGTGGATATATTGGATCCTGCCATCATGCGCCCGGGCCGTTTCGACAGAAAGATAGCCGTAGGACGCCCTGATGTGGCAGGCAGGCGCGAGATACTGGATGTTCACGCAAAGGGTAAGGCGCTGGGAGACGATGTGGATCTGGAGAATATCGCGAGGACTACCGCGGGCTTTACCGGTGCGGATCTTGAGAATCTCCTCAATGAATCCGCAATACTCGCCGCAAAGAATAACCGCGCGTATATCAATCAGGACGATATTAAGGCATCCTTCGTAAAGGTAGGTATCGGCCAGGAGAAGCGCTCAAAGGTCATAAGTGACGAGGACAAGAGGATTACTGCCTACCATGAGGCGGGACACGCCATACTGTTTCATGTGCTTCCTGATGTAGGACCGGTTTATTCCATCTCGATCATCCCCACGGGTATCGGTGCCGCAGGTTATACCATGCCTCTCCCGGAAAAGGATGAGGTTCACATGACAAAGACAAAGCTGCTGCACCATATAATGGTGTCAATGGGGGGCCGTATCGCCGAGCAGCTCATATTCGGCGATGTGACCACCGGAGCTTCACAGGATATAAAGGATGCCACGGCTCACGCCAGGGATATGGTTACCCGGTTCGGTATGTCCGATGAGCTTGGATTTGTGAGCTATGACACCGACGAGGAGATATTCATCGGCAGGGATATAGGCCACGCGAAATCCTTCTCAGACGAGACCGCAGCAAAGATCGACTCTGAGGTCAGGAGGATTATGGACGAGTGCTATCACAAGGCGACAGACATCGTGAAACAGCACACTGACATATTGCACAAGACAGCTGATCTTCTCATGGAAAAGGAAAAGATATCCAGAGAGGAATTTGAGGCTTTGTTTGATGTGTAGACCGGTGGATGGCAGACGGTTACTTTTAGCATATAATGGCAAGTTTAAAATTTTACATAAAAAGGATAAAAGAGGGCAGACTCAGGGAAATGGTCGCCCAGACTAAATGGATCTATGGCTATGCCAGAAAATACTGGCTGGCCATGATCTTTTATACGGCTCTGGGTCTTACCACTACTGTCATCGGACTGCTCCAAAGCCTTGTCTCGAGAGACATGGTTGATATAATAACGGGATACAGGGTGGGAGAGATCATCAAGACCTTTGTCCTTATGATCGCTCTTGCAGTTGGCACAACTATCCTTTCCAGAATATCTGACTACGCATCCAGCTACATATCCATGAGGGTGGACGCGGAGATAAAGGGTGATATCTTTTCAAAGATACTTGAGACTGACTGGGAATCTTTGACAAAATATCATACCGGAGATCTGCTGACGCGCTGGAGCTCGGATGCTTCCGCCATATCAAACGGCGTCCTCTCTTTTATCCCCAATACCATCATTACCATCTTCAGATTTTTTTCAGCTTTCGCAATGGTCATCTGCTATGACTGGACATTTGCAATATTTGCCTTCTTAAATATACCGGTAAACCTGTTCCTGTCCAAACGCCTGATAAACAGGATGGTGAACAACAACAAGCGATCAGCGCAGATGAGTGCCAGGATGAGCGGTTTCAACCAGGAGACCTTCTCAAACATCCAGGTGATAAAATCCTTTGATTTGATAGAGATCTACAAGGAGAAGCTTTCGAAGCTCCAGAAGGATGTCATCGGCATGAAGCTGGAATTCCAGAAGATGAGCATGGGCACGGGGATCCTTATGACCTTTGTTACCATGACGATCTCATACCTGGCATATGGCTGGGGAATCTACAGAGTGTTTTCGGGAGCCATCAGCTACGGCTCCATGACCATGTTCTTAGGTTTGTCGGGGCAGCTGACCGGGGCGGTATCAAGCCTTACATCTCTGGTTCCCTCCGTCATAAGCCTCACCACCTCCGCCGGGAGGCTTATGGATATAGTGGAGATGCCCAGGGAGGATTACAGCAAAAGCAATGAGGTCGATAGCTTCAAGGAACGCCACAAGGACGACGGAGTGGCTCTCGTGCTGGATGATGTGGAGTATTCCTACAGGACAAAGAATAAAGTATTTAACGGCGCTTCAATGATGGTAAAGCCCCATGAGGTGGTGGCTTTGGTGGGTCCCTCGGGAGAGGGAAAGACCACCATGATGAGAGTGCTTTTATCCCTTGTGGCTTCCCAGGGTGGAGACGCCCATGTCTGTGGGGGAGATGACGAGAATGATGTGATAGAGCTCTCACCCTCTACCAGAAGGCTCTTTTCCTATGTGCCTCAGGGCAATACAATGCTTTCCGGTACTATCGCCGAAAATATGCGAAATGTCAAACCTGACGCCACGGACGATGAGATAATTGCGGCTCTGAAAAAAGCCTGTGCCTGGAATTTCATCGAGAAGCTTCCGGACGGTATATATGCAAAGATCCAGGAAAAGGGAGGCGGCTTTTCGGAGGGACAGGCCCAGAGGCTTTCCATCGCCAGGAGTCTGCTGCGCCACTCGCCCATACTGCTGCTTGACGAGGCAACCTCTGCCCTGGATTCAAAGACGGAGAAGTCGGTGCTGGCCAATATCATGGCGGATGAGTATCCGAGGGCGTGCATTGTGACGACACACAGACCCAGTGTGCTGCTGAGTTGTGACAGGGTCTACGAGATCAAAGACAAAAAGCTGTTTGTACTCACCCTTTCTTCCTCGAACCACAGGAGAGAGGATCATAATCTTTGTTCCTTCAGGCTGTTCCATAACAGCATCTACCATCTGGCTAATGGTCTGTGCCTTTAGAACAGTTCCGTGTTCAGGACATCTTGCCTCACCTATACGTGCCCATATAAGTCTTAGATAGTCATGGATCTCGGTAATGGTTCCAACTGTTGATCTTGGATTGTGAGAGGTTGCTTTCTGCTCAATTGAAATTGTCTCTTCAACTTTTGAAAATACAGAATCAGTTCCTCTTTCAAAAATACTATTACTAACATCTCGCTCTTTTAATAATTTTTCAGCTTCTATTTCCTCAATTGATTCAAGCATTGGTTTACCAACTGTTTCTGGAACGAAAAATGTTAATATAATATCTACAACAACTAGAGCTGCAAAACTAATATACAAAATAATTTCAGGGAAAAATTCGATTATAATTGGACTTATAGAGCCTGCTAAATTACCTAAAGTTTGATTTAGTCCAAAACCTAGAGCCCTTATTGGAGTAGGATAACTTTCCATGAAATAAATATAATATGAAGTGAATACACCTGTACAAGAAAATCTGATAATTGCCATTGCAAATAATGAAGCTAAAGAGCCAACATCTATTTTATCAAACAAAATATATAAAATAAATCCAACAGTTACTCCTATATAAAAAGTTATTAATGACTTTTTTCTTCCAAAAGATGGAATATTAATTATAAATCCAACTATCACACCAGCTATTATTTCAACAATAAATAAACTAATAATATTCAAATAGAAATCTCCTTTCATTTTTTTTGTATTAATAACAATAGCATTTGTTAAAAAAGTCATAAACATCCACATTACCGAAAAAATAATAAATTTATATCTAACGGAATGATATTTAAATAAAGCCGAATATCCCAATTTTGTTTTACCTTCTAATGATATATCTTTATTGTTTTCTTCTTTATCACCTCTTAATAATGAATCATATTCTGGATTATTCAAATCTTCTTCAAATTCATTAAGTTTTCCATTAAACTTTGCTATTTTTTTCAAAACTTCAATAGCTTCTTCGTTTTTATTTTTAGAAAAAAATGTTCTTGCTGAATTGTTCAATATAATAATATATAAAATACCACAAATAATTGCTATTATATTTTGCATCCAAAATACATATTTCCAATTAGGAAAATACACATATATATAAGTATACATAATTGGACAAGTACTATAACCAACATTAATTAAACTTGCAAACAAACTTCGTCTTTTGGATGAGACACTCTCACTTACAATTGTAAGAGTACTAGGATTTGCTAATCCTTGACAAATCCCTACAATTAAAACACAAATTAATCTAAAATAATAATTGTCAACAATAGTTGTTAGGAATAAAAAAATTACATAAGTGAAAGTAAAAATTGTAATAATTTGTTTGTGCATCAAATATTTTGTTATAATAGAAAAGAAAAAATTGCCTACGGTCATACCAGAAAAAAAGAATGTTCCAATATATCCTACTTTGGCTTGGTCACATTCTATTCCCATATCTGAAATCCATGTAAATTCATATTTTTTTACAATTTTATATTCTTCTTTACAGATTTCATAAGTTAATTCAGTTGTTTCATTTTTATACTCAACTTGAGGCATTCTTTCAAGAATTGCAATAGATGTCTGTATAAGTGAAAGGGAATTCCATATCCAAAATCCAATTATTAATATTATGATTTGATACCTTCCTGAACCTCCTGATTGATTAATTAATTTTTCTAATGCTGAATTTATAAAATAATGAATTATAGCAAATAAGGGGGCAGAAAATATATTCTGCCCCCTTTATATCATATGGCAGGCAGTTGCCCTTGCACAGCTCCTCATATATGTTTTTTCCTATACTGAGTCGTTCGACAATAGTGTTCTTCAGCTTTTCGATTGTCTTTTTCTGTGCTAATATCTCCTCCCTGTTCTCCGTTTCGGATTTCTCCAGTTTTTGCAAGTTTTCCTCATGTTGGGCTATAGTCTCCCTTAACATAGATATTTCACTTCTGAAGGCACGTGAACCGACCCTCTGTTTTCGGTGGAAATGCCAAAAGCCCCATCTACCGCATACTATGACA
>CALFUE010000188.1 GCA_937916345.1 uncultured bacterium | reverse complement strand
ATCTGAGCACGAGCTCGCCAAAAAAGACCACATCAAAGCCGAGCTGGAAAAGCTGCCTGAGGCACTACGCAGAATACCCGGCATCGATCCGATGAACGGAATCTCATACTGCGAAACTGCCGGGGATTACATAGAAGCGCTCAATATATTCGCCGGCTCCATCCACAGAAAGGCCGACGAGATCGAGCATGCCTGCGCAACAAAAGATCTGCCCACATACGCCAACAGGCTTCACTCTCTGAAAAGCACTGCAAAGCTCATTGGCGCGAAGGAGCTTTCCGATCTGGCAGCCCATTTTGAGGCAGCCGCAAAGGCCGGGGAGGATTCCCTGGTTTACGAGGGCTCGCCCACCATCCTCTCGATCTACCGCGGATTCGAGCCCTTGCTTCAAAAGGCCCTGACATATGAGACCAACACCGATCCGGCGGATGTGCTTTTTATAGAGGGCACCGCGGGATTCCTGAATCAGACCGTCATAGGAAGCCTGAAAAATGCCGGTCTCTCGGTACTGAATACTACTGACTCCATACACGAAATCGCTCCCTGCTGTGACAGGGCCAGAGTGATCATATATTATCCCTCCGGGAGCGATATACAGATAGAATCCACCATGGACTATCTCCTGGAGGTTACCTCAAGAGAGCACAAATCCCTGTGTCTGACAGGGGAGGAGCACCTGATAGCCAAGGCGAAGCAGTACGACATCGACAACAGGATCTTCGCCGTCTACCCCAGACCTGTCAATGCCGCAAAGCTCATAGATGATATCAGGCATCTGGTGGACTACCGCAACATTCCCAGCAATTTCAGGACGGTATTGATAGTGGACGACGATATCGATTTTCTCACTATCGTAAGGAGCTGGCTGAGATCGGAGTATCAGACCGATGCCTGCTCATCAGGTAAGGAGGCACTGTCATACCTGACTCACAAGCATCCGGATCTCATACTGATGGACTATGATCTCCCGGATATAGACGGATACGATACCATGGAAAAGATCCGCAGGAATAACGACACTGCAAAAATACCCATCATTTTTCTGACCGGAAAACGGGACAGAAACAGCGTCATGAGAATATTAAAGAGAAAGCCGGATGGGTACCTTCTCAAACCAATGACGAAGGAGCATTTGCTGGATACTCTCGAGAGATTCTTTGAGAGAAACAGCTAGTAATCCACCAAACTGCAGCTTCTTATTCAAGTCTGCTCCGCACAAAAACAAATACACAGGGAGGACATTATGAAAAAAAAGCTTATATTTGCGGCAATCACGACACTCTTTTTATCGTCAGCGATCGTTTTCGGCGCTAACGAGACTTTCGCCGACACCACCGTCAATATATCGGCATCAGATCTGCAGAAAAATGCCAGACGCGCGATCAATAACGCCCTTACGAACGCAAAGGACAAAGCCACATCCGGTAATAAATATATAATAAAAATTCCCTCCGGAGAATACAGTCTGGACGCATGTCTGTACATCTACGGCAATACTACTCTCGATCTCGAGGGAGTGACTCTGAAAAGAGGCGCAAATGCTGCCGGAAAGGATGCCTCCGGCCTGATCCATATCGGAGACAGCAGCGATAATTCCGCGGAGACCGGTGCAACCGGCTATTTCTACGAAAATATCGCAATCAAGGGAGGCGTGATCGACGGGAACGCTAAATCCGCCACCATCCTGAAGGCTGCACATGTGAAGAATTTCTCCATGACCGGTACTACCCTGCAGAACAATCTCAGCGGACATTTGATGGAGGTCGCGGGTGTAAACGGTCTGACCATAACGAACTGCACCTTTAAGGATCAAGTACTTCAGAAGAGCGATTCGGAAGCCAGGTATGAAGCGATACAGTTCGATGTCATCTACAAGAAGCACTTCAGCACCTACAGATCGGAAGCTCTCTCCGTAAACAATGTAAGAATCAGCGGCTGTCAGTTTATCAATGTTCCAAGAGGCATAGGCTCTCACACCGACATTCTGAATGTACCCTGCAAGAATATAGAGATCACCGGCAACACCTTTGAGGATATCATGAACTGCGCGGTTCACGGACAGAATTGGGAGAATGTGACCATAGCAGGCAATACCATAAAGGATGCCCCCAGAGGTATAGTCATGTACTCACACAGAGACTCCGGAAAAAGCACCTACCTGGCCTCGGTCATCATGGAGGAGGGCGGACTTAAGTCAGATATCCCAGAGGAAAATGAAGAAAATGATGATATGAACATCGTGATCAAAAACAACACTATGGAGCTGGACATGGGAAAGAAGGAGCTCTTCTCGGATTATACCAGGACAGGCATAGTAGTGGGCGGCACCACTGTAACCTCTTCTACCGTTTACTCCGATAAAAGCGGCGGTCTCCCGGTTGGGGATTATTACATCTCGGGAGTAAAGATCAGCGGAAATACCATCAGCACACACGGTCACGGCATCCGCGCCGTCATGGCAAAAAATGTTGTGATAGATAATAACCTGGTCAACGGAGATTACGATATCAGCGATGGCACCAACTACTATGGTATACAGGCGTCAGAGCGCTCGAAGGACATCACCATCACAAATAATACGGTAGACGGCAGCAATTCAAACGGTATCTATGTCCTGACCATGAAAAAAGAAAGCGATCGCACCACCGCAAAAAAGGTAACGGGAAACACGGTAAAGAACTGTAAGAAGTACGGCATAGACATAGAAAAAGCCGATGTAACCGATGTGACAAAAAATACCATATCTGATTCGAAGGAGACAGGTATCTTTGTATATAACACGGCGATAGTCAAAAATCTGAACCAGAACAAGGTAAAGAACTCCGGAAAAAGGGGTATCAGCGTCACAAAAAAAGCCATCGCAACAAACATAAAGAGCAACACTGTGACCTCCCCCGGAGAGTACGGCATACTGCTTTCTCTGAAGTCAGAGGCCACAACCATCGCCTCCAACAAGGTGAAGGGCGCAACGACAAAGGATGTTCATGTCTCAAGCGACTGCAAGGCAAAGACTCTAAGATGAGTATGTTACCGTTGTCCACTTCCCGTAAACCTTCACACCATAAGAATCCGTTGTGTAAGCTCTGACCTGGAAAGTGACGGTTCCGCGATCCTGGAAGTGTATGTCTGCGAAAAGCTTCTTTGTATAACCTTTTACATCGTAATCCTGTGAATCCTCAAAGAGCTTGCAGCGATACTGATATCCGGTCGCGTATTTGTTCTTTGACCAGCTGAATCTGAGTCCAGCCGCATCTTCTGTGTTATTGTCTGACACATCATTGATCTTTACCTTTGAGGGCATCGAAGCTCCGGTGGTAAGTGTGTATGTCTTTTGGCCGCTGTATCTCTTATTTCCCGATTCCAGCGCGTCGCAGGCAGCCTCATCGAGAAGGAAATACTTCGCGGAGCTCCTTAAACCGTATTTCTTTATTGTGGCATTAAACTCATCGCCGCTGCTCTTGCTCTGCTTTCCGTTTTCACTCTTTGTGTATACCTCCTCCGCGGACTCGCTAAAGGTCACCTTGATCGTGATGATCTCCTTCAGCTCTCCGGCCTCATAGTTATAGTAGGATATCCCCGACTCAAAGGCGCTGTCTGACCAATAGTTGGCAATGACATTTCCCTTTCTGAGATCGAGAAGACCGGCTCTGTAACCAAAGCTATCCCTGACACAGACTGCCTTTCCCGAAGAAAATGTGTATAGCGCATACAGATCTGCCTGATTAATTCCCTCCGGCTTCGCCCCGATCAGCAGCTCATCGTTTCCGTCACCGTCAAGGTCAACTATCCTGTAGATCGGAACCGCGGAGCTGTCATAGATAAATGTCTGGAAAAATTCCGGGTTCACGATCTCACCCAACTCGTCGTATTTCTGATTTATGGCATCCTCATAAGCGTTCTTGTATTCGTCCAGAATATCAGAATACGCCCTGTATTCCCCGGCCTTTGACGCAGCGCTTACATCGGCAGGTGCGCCCGCAGCCGCAAGAACAGCTGCCGACAGAACAAGTGACACAATTTTTTTCGCTTTCATTTTGATTCCTCCTAATAATGTTATGATGTCGGGGTCAAAAGGTATTTTACCCCGACCATGATACGCAGCACCCACTCTGTGGAATATCGGAGACAAAATCTTCACCCTCGGAGAGATAGTGCAGCCGCCTCATAAAAGAATTCAGATAATCATACTGCTCCACTCCCGTACAGTGACAGGTATAGTACTGTGTATCGTACTCATCCAGCATCTTTCCGTAGCTTTTAAGAATATCTCCCGGCTCCTGATCCATGAAATGAAATCCGCCGATCAGCACATCCGGTCTGTACCATTCCACGATATTGATGACACCCTGATGTGAACATCCGCTTATCAGGATGCGCTTACCATTCTCCCTGATCAGCAGGTAATGCTCATGCCTGAAATCCTCGGGGACAAAATCCCCTCCGACCTGCACACTCAGACCGGTGCTCCCCATGTCGACGACCTTTTTATCCTTCGGTACTACGATGGAAAGCTCCTCATCGATATCGAGCCCTGCGTCGGTGTATATGATCCTTTGCTGAAGCTCCTCATCCAGGAGCCAATCCCTGTTCAGTCCTATGTACTTCTCTTGTCCGTGAAAATGCATGCCAAATGCATTTCTGTTCATATATATCGGGGCATTTTCGTTTATGGTCGAAAACTTTTTTAAGCCCCCGCCGTGGTCATAATGTCCGTGGGACAAAACGCAGATATCGACGAGTTTTAAGTCAACGCCGAGCCGCGCCGCATTCTCCGCAAAAAGCCCGCTCTTTCCCGTATCAAACAATATCCTGTGCCGCTTCGTCTCTATGTAGAGACTGAGCCCGTGTTCCGTGGGCAACCCCACATTTGTGGTGTTTTCAACAAGTGCTGTTACCTTCATATTCCAAACCCCGCCCCAGGGGTCAGGGTATTCTCCCGTTCGAGATAAATATTAATGATGCGAGGGTCAAAAGTCCTCGCTATGATACTTAAGAAAAACCCCGAAAGATATCCGGGGTTTTACAGA